>JAVZIQ010000001.1:0-24090 GCA_038871175.1 Bathyarchaeia archaeon
CTTCCTTGCATAGCGCTGAAAGATCAGCTCCTGTATATCCATAAGTTATCTCGGCAATCCTCTCTAAATCAACGTCGTTGTCTAGAGGCATGTTTCGCGTGTGGATTTGCAATATTTCAAGTCTACCCTTCCTATCGGGAATCCCTATTTCTATCTCTCTGTCGAATCTTCCAGGCCTCCTTAGGGCTGGATCTACGGCGTTCGGCCTGTTTGTTGCTGCTATAACAACAAGTTGTCCTCTTGATTGAAGACCATCCATCAATGTGAGCAATTGAGAGACAACTCTTTTCTCGACCTCTCCGCTTACCTCCTCCCTTTTAGGGGCTATGGCGTCCACTTCATCGATGAATATTATGCTTGGGGCGTTTTGTTGAGCTTGCTGGAAAATTTCTCTAAGCCTTGCTTCTGATTCACCGTAAAATTTGCTCATTATCTCCGGCCCGTTTATTGAGTAGAAGTTGGCTTCAGCCTCGTTTGCAACGGCCTTAGCCAGCAAAGTCTTACCGCATCCAGGCGGTCCATGAAGTAGCACTCCCTTAGGAGGCTCTATTCCAAGCCTTTCAAAAAGTTCCGGATGTCTCAGAGGAAGTTCAACCATCTCCCTGATCCTTTGAACTTCTTCGCTTAGTCCCCCAATGTCCTCGTAGGTTACTATTGGACGACCTATTTCAGCTTCCTGAGGCTGCTCAAGAACCTCAACCTTCGTGTTGTCTGAAACTATAACTATTCCCTTGGGTCTTGTTGAAACCACATTGAAGTATATCGGGTTTCCACCAAATATCGGAATTGATATGTAATCTCCAACCATGTAAGGCTTATCTGTAAGGAGAGATTTCACATGCATACTAAAGTCCTCATCCAACCCGCTGAGTTTGTATCCTGTCGGCGAAAGCGCTATAAACCTGGCCTCTTTCACAGCAGCCTTTCTCACAGTGACGTAGTCGTTCAGGGATACTCCGACACTTTTCCTCAAAAGCCCGTCAACACTTATCAAATCCTCCCTTTCCACAGAGCTTAATGGCCAAACAATAGCACATGTGGAGCGCTTCCCAACTATTTCAACAACATCTCCAGAGGAAACGCCAAGATCCCTCATAGCCTTCATAGGAATCCTAGCTATCTTCCTCCCAACATCCCTTGCTGAAGCCTCACAAACAATAAGCCTAATCTCACCCATACCATTTATGATTGCAAAAACCCTCCCTTATCTCCTTTACGCACCTTCAACCACATTTTTCAAGGATACTTTCAGAGGCAAACATTTCCATATTAGTCTTCAAAGGCGCTTTTAAATAGATTTGCAGCATGTTAATTACGGATATAAAAGAGAAATAATTTTAAGTTCCTAGAAAAGCTTAACATAACTTCTAAAAACTATATATGCGTATGCGGCATTTATGAGAAAGATCCGCCAATCAAAGCCAGTATGTGTATATTTTATTGCGACTAGAAATAAATTTCTGCAAGGATTTTGAGAAGAAAAACCAAAGACAAAATCCACAGGCTAATGTAGAAATCGTTGAAATAAATGCAATATAAAATGCCGTTTTCCAGAGAAAATTTAGATGCAGCATTCGGTTAGAGCATTAAAGGTATACACTAAACTTTTTGGTTTTTACATAGTCGACAAACATTTAACTTTAAAATGCAGACCTTTAGATAATATCCGACACATTTAAATAATAGTTCCGACAGTATTTTTACCCGGTGAAATATAAGATTTGCCGGAAAAAGATGTTAAAAAGCCTGAAACGCGTGAGGAGCTCGTTAGGCTCTTGACGGAAGCTGCGGAGAAAGAAGTTGAGGCGCGTAGTCTTTTGCTTGGCAGAATAACCAAGCCGACAATTTCAGGTACAGCTAAAATACTTAAGATTCATAGGGATACTCTTTATTCTTGGCTCAGGGAGTTTGATGTCGATTTTAAGGAGGTTGCTGAAGGCATTCGTGTCCCTGAGGCCTTAAAGGTGTCGGAGACAGTTGAAGCGCCTAAAAAGTTTACGTACCTAATTGGCGAGGCATTTGTCGGAGAAGGAAATGAAGTGGCGCATATAGACCTTTTAATAGGGGACAAGGCTGGACCTGTCGGGGAGGCCTTTGCAAATGGTTTATCTCAGCTTTCCATGGGACATACTCCTTTGTTGGCTGTTATAAGGCCTAATCTTCCCCCTAAGCCCCATACGTTACTTGTGCCAAAGGTTACTGTGAAGAATTTTGAGGAAGCAGGCAAGATTTTTGGGCCTGCACAAGCCGCCGTTGCTAAAGCCGTGGCAGACTCAGTTGAGGAGGGGATAATTCCGAAAGACAAAGTTGACGACTGGGTTATTGTTTGCAGTGTTTTCATACATCCAGACGCAAAAGATCACCGCAAAATATACCATTATAATTACGGGGCAACAAAACTAGCTTTAAAGAGAGCATTAGCCAATTATCCTTCCTTAGAGAAGGTATTCTATGACAAGGATCGAGCAAAGCATCCTATAATGGGGTATAGGGTGCCCCGACTATGGAGGCCTCCCTACCTTCAAATTTCTCTAGACATACCGGACTTTGAAAGGACAAAGAAGATTATAATGCAGATTCCAAGAAGCGACAGAATAATCTTGGAAGCTGGAACACCACTTATAAAGAGGTATGGAACCAAAGTTATTAACGAATTAAGGGAAGTGTCTAAAGACATATTCTTTATGGCGGATTTAAAAACGCTAGACGTTGGAAAGGTTGAGGTAGACATAGCCTATGAAGAAACAGCGGACGGGGTAATAGCCTCAGGTTTGGCGCCCATAGAAACTCTCAACGCATTCATTTATGAAGCTAAAAGACTTGGAATATACGCAGCCGTTGACATGCTTAACGTGGAAGACCCCGTAAGAAAGCTTAAAACGCTTAAAGATTTCCCAGACATAGTCATCATCCACCGAGGAATTGATCAAGAAACAGGCAGAACTATTGGTTTAGAGCTCATTCAAGAGCTTAAACAATCATTTAAGGATAAAAAATTCCTGGTGGCTGTGGCAGGCGGAATTATCCCTGAGACAGCCAGAGAGGCCTTAGATAGGAGAGCCGACATAATTGTAGTTGGAAGATATGTAACACAGTCAAAGGACATTGAACGTTCCGTAAGAGAGTTCCTAGAACTCACACCTGAAATGCGTGAAGACATAGACGTTTATAGAGTACACGTAGAATAAACAGAGCAACAAAAAACTCCATAAACGTTTAAATCGTAGATGCTTAACTTTCATAACACCACTGAGGCGCCTGCATACATGGCTAGATTTAAAGTAATAGTATCTGATCCTGAAGCCAAAACATCGAAAACCGTTGAGCTAGAAGAGACAAGGGCAAACCCCCTTATTGGAAAGAGAATAGGCGACGTAATAGACGGATCAATACTGGGTTTGCCAGGCTGCAAAGTGCAAATAACAGGGGGATCCGACAAAGACGGGTTTCCAATGAGGCCAAATGTCCACGGGGGGGTTAGAAGACACGTCATATTAAGCGGAGGAGTAGGCTTCAACCCTAAAGATAAAGGTGAAAGAAGAAGGAAGAGGGTTCGTGGAAACGTTATAACAGACGAAATAGTCCAAATCAACGCTAAGGTTGTGGAAAAGCCGAAGGAGAGAAAGGCTGAAGAAAAAGGGGAAAAAGTTCAGGCATAACGGGAAAAAGCCAGATCAGTCGCCTTTTATCCTTAAAGTTTTGTTAACGTTTATTAACTTGCAAAGTCACATCCTTCAATAAAGTTGTATAAAGGAAATAGAAAATGAGCGAGGAAAAAATCCTGCCACTTCCAAGGCAGCCTGAGCTAAACATTGGGACGATAGGACATGTAGATCATGGCAAAACAACCTTAGTTCAGGCTTTAACAGGAGTTTGGGCTGCCAGACACAGTGAAGAGCTAAAGAGGGGAATAACAATAAAACTTGGATACGCTGACATGCCTATTTACAAGTGTCCAAGTTGTGAACCTCCAAGAAATTACTCAAAAGAACCTACTTGTCCAAACTGCGGTTCCCAAACCGAATTTTTAAGAGCTGTAAGCTTTGTAGACGCTCCGGGGCATGAGGCGCTAATGGCAACCATGCTTTCAGGAGCTGCAATTATGGATGGGGCCATCCTAGTTATAGCAGCAGATGAACCTTGTCCCCAACCACAGACAAGGGAGCATTTAGCTGCAGCTGAAATAATCGGGATAAAAAACATAGTCATTGTACAGAACAAAATTGACATAGTGGACGAGGAACGCGCTCGTAGAAATTATGAAGAGATAAAAAACTTTGTTAAGGGGACTATAGCTGAAAACGCCCCAATAATACCTGTTTCTGCACAGCGGGCTGTGAATATAGATGCCTTAATCCAGGCTATAGAGGAGTTTATACCTACACCAGGAAGAGATGAATCCAAACCTTCACTTATGTACATTGTAAGATCCTTCGACGTTAACAAGCCTGGCACCCCAATTGAAAAACTTGAAGGCGGGGTTATAGGCGGCACAATCCTGCAGGGCAAGTTCAGCGTTAAAGATGAAATAGAAATTCGTCCCGGAATAAGCGTGGAGGAAAACGGCAAAACTGTTTATAAACCTCTTCTAAGCGAGATTGTAAGCTTACATGCTGGTGGAAAAAGAGTTAATGAAGCCCACTGTGGCGGACTTGTTGGAGTTGGACCCATCCCTTTCAAAGGCTGATGGCCTAACAGGAAATCTTGTTGGAAAAACAGGGAATCTTCCCCCCGTCTTGACAGATTTAACTTTGGAAACCCATATTCTCGAGCGGGCTGTTGGAACGAAGGAGCTTGCCAAGGTTGAAAGCATAGCGAAGAACGAAAATCTACTCCTACACGTCGGGGCTGCAATAACCCTTGGAAGGGTTTCACAAATAAGAGATGACGTTGCAGAATTAACTTTAACCAGGCCTGTTTGCGCTTTAACAGGTTCAAGGGTTGCCATAAGCCGAAAGATTGCTGGAAGATGGAGGCTAATAGGCTACGGAATGATAAAGTGATTCTTAAATGGCTGAGCGCAACTCTAAAAAGGAGAGTTTACGGGTGATTTTAGATTCAAACGCCTTCTTTGTTCCCCTTCACTTCAAAATAGACATATTTGAAGAGTTGAAAAAAATTTTAGGCGGAAACTATGAACCAGTCTTACTCTCACCTGTGAAGCAGGAAATAGAGAAACTTTTAAAAAAAGGCTCAACTAAAACTCGCAGGGAGGCAGCTTTCGCCTTAAAATTGTCGGATAAGTGTAAGCTGGTTAGAATAGATGAAACCTGCAAAGGCTCATTAGACGATATAATAGTTCAGGTAGCTCTCGACTGGAAATGCCCTGTTTTCACAAATGATAAGGACCTTAGAAAGAGGCTAAGAGATATAAATGTGCCAGTTATTTATGTGAGGCAAAAGACACGCCTCGAAATTAATGGAGGATAGCCCTTGTTCAAGCTTGTCACAATGGAGGATACGATACGCATCCCTCCTGAAACATTCGGCAACCCCCTAGATGCCGTAGGGTATAAACAGGTTAAAGAGAAATATGAAGGGGTTGTGGATGAGGCGTTAGGTTACGTCATAGCAGTTACAAATGTTAAGGTAAGTCCTATTGGAAAAATAATCCCAGGAGATGGAGCCACATACCATAAGGTAACCTTCTCACTTTTAACATTTTACCCCTTATTACAAGAGGTTATTGAAGGCGAGGTTGTTGAAATCGCCGACTTTGGAGCCTTTGTACGTATAGGACCTGTTGACGCCTTACTCCATGTCTCTCAGCTAATGGATGATTTCATCTCATATGACGAAAAACAAGGAGTACTATTGGGGAAAGAGACAAACAGAAAGCTGGCGGCTGGAGATAGAGTTCGCGTTCGCGTTACAGCCGTCTCCTTAGGAAGAGTGGGAGGCACAGCTAAAATAGGTGTAACTGCAAGACAACCCTTCCTCGGCAAATTAGAATGGATAGAGGAAGATTTAAAGAAAACAGGTGAGGCTGAAAAGAAAAAGGTTGAGAAAGGCGAAAAAGAATGAGTGAGAAAGCATGCACGACATGTCACATCATAACATCAGGGAACATTTGCCCCAAGTGTAAAGCGTCAACTCTAAGCGACGACTTCAGCGGAATGGTTATAATATTTGAACCTGAAGGTTCAGCCATAGCTAAAGCCATGAAAGTGAAAGAAAAAGGCCGCTATGCCTTAAAGGTCAGATAAATGGGCGCTGCATATACTCTACAAAATAGGCTTCGAACAAAACTTAAAAAGCCTTTAGGCGAGCTTATCCGCGGCACACCCAAAGAAACAACCAAAAAGCTTAGAGATATAATATTAAGAGAAAAACCTTCAAAGATAGTTTCAGTTGGAGATTTCGTCTCTAAAAGCCTTGTGGAAAACCAAATTTACCCAGATATATCAATTATAGATAACAAAGTTATGCGTAAATATATAAAGCCTATTCAAATTGATGCAGAATCAGAAATCTGCGTAAAAAACCCCCCGGGAACATTAACATTTGAAGCCTTAAAAGCTGTCCAAGAGGCCTTTAAAGCCAACTGCAAAGTAAAAATAATAGTTGATGGAGAGGAAGATCTTCTTACACTTGCCGCTGTTTTTTATGCCCCTGAAAACATCTTAATAGTTTATGGACAGCCAAACGAAGGCATAGTTGTTGTAAGAACTTCTGAGAAAAATAAGGCTGAAGTGGCAAAAACATTGAAAGTTATGGAGAAGGCTGCGAAAGGCTAAATAAAGGGGACATTGTAACAAGTCAAACACTGCTGTGGTATTAATGGAGATAAAAATCCTAACAATTAATGAAAACCCACTATTAAAGCGAAAAGAAGTAACTTTCCAAGTGGAACATGACCAAACAGGCAGCACACCTCCTAGAATTGAAGTGAAAAACGCTTTAGCAAAGATTTTGAAAAAAGATTTAAACCTTGTTTTCATCAGGAAATTTGAAACGAAAACTGGAACACGTAAAGCCTTAGGCATAGCAAACATTTACGACTCCTATGAGAACGCAAAGCTTATTGAACCCGAATACATCGTTAAAAGGAACACACAGCCGGAAAAAACGAAGAAAGAAGGGGAAGAGTAAATGTCTGAAAAAGAGACGCCAAAAGAAGAAAAGCTGAAACATGAAAAGAAAGCTGAAAAGAAGAAAAGAGAGGAAAAAGGCGCCTCCAAACTTTATAAACTGGATAAAGATAAGGTTTTGAGACTACGACCAACATGCGAACGCTGCGGACCTGGATATTTTATGGCTGACCACGGTGACAGATACGCCTGTGGACACTGCGGCTTCACACGGTATAAACACGCTTAAATTGCACAAATAAACATAATAATGTGATGGAAAAATGATTAGGGTTAACGTTTCAATTACAAATGTTTCAGGAGAACGCTTCTTAGACGCTCGAAAACCCATTCCACCTGTCCAAATAAACACAAACCTAAACGTTGTGGAAGTGGAGAAGAAATCTGATGAAATGCTTGAAGTACCATTCGTCTTAACGGTTAACTATAACCCTTCAGTAGCCCAAATAAGTCTTAGAGGAAAAGCCCATGTCACTGGTGGCAAAGATGAGATAATGAAAATTTACACAGAATATAAAGAAAAGAAACCCCCACCTCAAGTTTTAATCCAGTCAATTTCAAATGTAGTATTTGTGGAAAGCATAATATTGTCTAGAACCTTAAATATTCCCCCTCCAATACCATTGCCACAGATTCCTCCGGTAAAAGAAGCCGTTGAAAAGAAACTTCCAGGAGTAGATTACACAGCCTAATTTCAATTTTACTTTTGGACAACCGTTACATCAATAACCACATAAATTTTGACTATTTATCTCCTTAAGTTAGTTATGACCCAGTGGTTATCTACTACCTCAACGCAAGCGACCATGCATGAATTCATAATTTTCCTTATGTTTTCTAAAATTTTTGAAGATGTTAAACGCTATTTTAAGGGAACATACATTGAAGAGCGAGATGCCCCAATGCCTGGTGTCCCGTGTTTTACTGGTTTGTTAGTTATTGCAAATTCTCCTAGGTAATGTCCAATCATTTCAGGCTTTATTTCCACGGGAGAGAACTCTTTGCCGTTATGGACGAGGATTGTAAGTCCAACCATTTCCGGCAGTATTATCATGTCCCGGGCGTGAGTTTTAATTGTAAAGTTGCCTCCTTTCCGCATGGCTTCCTTAGCTTTCCTCGCCTTTTCTAGTAGTATTCGCTGTTCTGGAGATAGCCCCCTCTGCAGGCTGCGCCTCTGCCTTGAAGGCAGCAGAGCTATAAACTCGTCCATTGACATGCTTTGCAGCTGTTCAACGGTAAATCCGCGGTACGTGAATTCTTTAGGCATTTTGTCAACCTAATTCTTTTACCGCATTATACGCTATAAACTTTCTGGACTATTTTCCAACCTTTTTCTTTTTTCTCCCCGCTCCTTTTGCAGCAATTAGTCCAACCTTCTTGCCAGGCGGGGCATGACGGGAAACAGTTGTGCCTTTTCTAGCGCTTCTCTTACTGCTTCCAAAGGGATGGACTGCGGCAACCATAGCTCTTCCCCTTGTTCTCGGATACTTACGTCCCCTGGCCTTCATCAAATGGAACTTTGCTCCAGCCTTCAAGAAGGGCTTTTCAGTTCTGCCAGCGCCTGAAACAACGCCTATTGTCGCCCTGCAATAGTCACTTATGTATTTAGTTTTTCCTGATGGAAGCCTTATGAGGGTGCCTTGGGGTGTGTGGGCTACAATTGTTGCGTAGCCGCCTGAAGACTTTGCAATTTTCCCTCCATCTCCAGGTTTGAGTTCTATATTGCAAACCATTGTGCCTTCCGGAATCTTGCCTACGGGAAGTATGTTTCCAACGTCCACATAGGATTTTCCACCCATCTGAATTTGCTGACCCACATACACTCCTTCAGGCACTACAGTATAACATTCTTCACCATCTTCAAAGCGCACCAATGCTAATGGCGCACCACGTCCAGGATCATGAAGAATTTCCTCAATAACCCCTGTTTTCAAGGCTTCAAAAATTTCAGTTGTTGCCATTGGATATTTTGCCGGCGCTACCCTCTTATGGGTTGAAGCTCTAAAAGTGGGCCCGCCTCGCCCCCTTCTTTGTACACGTATTCTTTTCCCCATTTTATCAACCACTCATAATTTTATAATAGTCCTAGTTTAATTGCTATATCTGCCGCCTTATAATCAGGGTGAAGCTTGACGAAGGCCTTTTTAATTCCATTGGAGGTTATGGCTGTGTTAACTTTTTCAACTTTAACTTCATATAACTTCTCCACAGCCTTTTTCACGTCCTCCTTTGTCGCCTTTAAGTTTATTACAAAAACGAGTTTGTTTTCCCTTTCAACCATGAGGCTTGCAGACTCTGTCATTAAAGGATATAATATAACCTCGTGGGGATCCATTACGCTTCTCCTCCATAAAGCTTGCTTAAAGCTTCGATTGCACTATCAGTATATAGTGTTAACCTACCAGGATGAGTGCCTGGTGCAAGAACCTCAACGTTTAAACTGTCCACTGGAACTACATCTACCCCAGGTATGTTTTCGGCAGCTTCTTCTAAACCCTTGTCTTCAGAAATAACTATTAGCGGCCCCACAGCCTGTTTCATTCTTCGGCCCCTGCTTTTACCCTTGCCCGCCCTTATTTTTCTGCTTTCCTTAACTCTGTATAGGTCGGCAAGCAATCCAAGCCTTATTAGGGTTTCCTCAACCTCTTTTGTTTTCTTTAATTCCTCCAACTCTCGGGTTACCACCATCGGAATTTGAGGTAACCCCTCAACAGAATGTCCTCTAGAAACAACCATTTCTTTAGAGGCTGTGGCGGCTATGGCTGAGAAAAGGGCTAGTTTTTTCTCCTTCCTTGGAATCTTCTTAACAATTTTCCTTTCAGGAACTGGGGGATGAGCGATTCTCCCCCCCACAGTGCCAGGAGCAAAGGCCCCTGTGGCTCTAGGACCTTTAATTCTCGGTATTCTAGCTAGACCCAGCCCTACACCTCTTGACTCCGCTGTAGTCCTCTTTCCAGCCATAGGGTCTCTACCCTGTGGTTGAAATTTCCGGGATTGGATGGCTAGGACAGCTCGCCTAATAACATCTGGCCTTAATGGTGTCTCAAAGATTTTGGGAAGCGTTATTTTTCCAACAGGTTTTCCGTTGAGATCGAAGACCTTAACTGTTTTAGCCATTCTCCATCACCGTTTTATTTTCCCTGTGGAGATTCAAGGGATATCTGCGTTATCTGAGGTGGCTCTTCTGAAACTTCTTTAGGCGGACGTACAGGATAACGCAATTTTATCGGACGTTTTTCCGGCCCAGGTATGCTGCCTTCTATGAGCATATATGAGCTGCGGATTGTTCCATACCTTATAAAACCTCCCTTCGGGGTTATTTCCTTCCCTTCATTCCCCATCTTAAGGATTCGCTTATTATACTCTGTCCTCTGATGGAAGCCCATTTGTCCAGCTCTTGGAACGGAGTATAGAACTCGATGGGGGTTCCAGGGTCCAAGCGTGGCAACACCCCTCTTCGTCTTTCTACCCTTATGCTGGAGGATTTTTACCCCCCAACGTTTCACAGGACCTTGAATTCCCTTACCTGTTGTCACAGCTATAACATCAACATGTTGTCCTTCTCTGAAAACTTCGGTTGGGGATACTGTCTTTCCAAGAAGACTTTTGGCGTATTCAAATTGCTGAAGTATTGTTCCTCCGCCAATTTCTATTTCTGCTATATCTGGCTTTTTCTTGGAAATACTCGTGCGTTTCGGCTGGGTTACAGCTATAACGCGAATGTTTGAAATTTTGTCTAAATTTGCTTCAATATTTTTTAAATTTGTTTCTGCATCGAATTTTTCAGGAATTGTGAAAACTCTTTCAAGCTCCTCAGGAGGATCCTTAACCCAAACCTCAGAAAGGGCACGCAAACCATAAGGGGTTTTAGTATAAGCCCTAAAACCACAGACTATGAGCGGAGGAGTTTCTAAAACTGTGACCGGCCGAATTACTTCTTTCCCGAAATTTGGAGATCTTTTTCTATCCTCAACCATGAACGCGTAAGTCATTCCAGCCTTATACCCTACAAAGCCTAAAAGCCTAGGCGTGTTAGCCCATATTTTTGGCCAATAGCGTACTCTGGCCAAAATGCTTTTAGCACGTTTCCTAGGGGAATAGGCTAGCGATCCATGTTTCGGAGCGTGTTTTTTCCTATGGCCCATTGCTTTCCTCTTCGCGTCTTCTAGGAATGAAAACATTAAGTTATTAACATTTTGGTTTTCTTAACGCTGTATCTAACTAACATCTACCATGCAAAGGGACTATTAGGCTTCTAGCTTTGGCTTACAGAAGCTAAAATCGGCATGTCTCCTTTCAGATTCTCTGTTTTGAAAAATTTTCACACCATTTTCGGGTTATTATTTCGAGAATTTTACGGGCTTCTTGTTTTGGAGTTAACTTTGCGGCGTCGAGTATTATTTCTGGGTTTTTAGGCGGCTCATAGGGTTGACCTATGCCTGGCACGGTTGGAGCTTTCCCTTCTACAGCTTTTGAATATATTTGTCTTGGTGCATAATGGGTTTCCCTTCTTCTGGATTCGCGTTCTATACAGATTTCAAGGGGACACTCTAAATAAGCCTCCATAAACTTTGGAATTTTTCTTCTGGCATTCTCTCTGTAGCGTCTTAAGTTTCCCGTTGCATCTACAACAACGTTTACGCCGTTTTTGGTTAGCAGCTCTGCTATGTAAACAAGGGTTGCGTAGACGATGTCACGTTCCTCAAGTGAGTATTTTGGCTGGGGCGTTAACACCCTGCGTAAAGCGTCAGAGGATATTAGTTGTGCGTGTATGCCTCTTTCTTTCAGCAGCCTAATTAAGGCTTTTGAAACTACGGATTTGCCGCTTCCAGGAAGACCTGTTATCCAAACGCACCACCCTGCTTCCAACTTAGACTCTTCCAAAATGTTCTTATGCAAGCGCTTTTTAAACTCTTATCCTAATAGAAGTCGTTTGTTAATGGCTTCAGTTTAATGGTGATATCCATTGCTGATTGTTCAGATTTCAGATGTGCATTGCGGTCCAATGTTTAGTAATGGGAATTTTCGCGCTGCCGTTGAAGAAATTAACGCTCTGTCACCGGATGCTGTGATTGTAACTGGAGATTTAACGGAGAACGGCATTTTATCTGAGTTTAAGATGGCTTCAGATGAGATAAAGAAGATTAAAGCCAAAAACATAATTTGTATAAGCGGAAATCATGATTATCGATCTACGGGATATCTACTTTTCAAACAGTTTTTCCCTTTCAACCAAGTCACTGAAATAGGCGATGTGGTAATAGCGGTTTTAAGCAGCGCAAGGCCTGACAGGGATGACGGAGAGGTAGGACATAGGCAAAATCTATGGTTAGAAAACACGCTTTCAAACTATAAGGACAGAGTTAAAATTGTGGCTATACATCACCACATAATCCCTGTTCCAGATACTGGTGCAGACCAAATAACCATAGTTGATGCCGGAGACGTCCTTAGAAGCCTTGTAAAGTCTAAAGTTGAACTAGTATTGTGCGGCCACCGACATAGGCCTTGGAGATGGCGCATAGAGAAAATGCAGGTTATTCATGCTGGAAGTGTTTCATGCGAAAGGCTTAGAGGATTCTTCCTAAACTCCTACAATGTTATAGAAGTCAAAAATAGAAAGGTTAACGCCGAACTTAAAATTGTGGGAGGAGATTATGTGGATTTTAAGGAAATCGTTAGGAAACGTGAAATCCTTCAAGCTTCAGATGTTTCTCAATTTAGCGATTCTCTAGCTAGGGAATGAAAAGGATGAAGCCTAAATCATTACTTAGCCTGTCAAGCAAGTAATAATCGTTAAACCTGAAAAGGTGGCTTGAACATTTACAGTCCGAACATCCGAAATTTTTAACTGAAAAGCCATATATGCCCAGTTTTTGGGCTGTTAAACACTCTTCATTTTTATCTGCCTCTTTATAGTAAGCCCCAACTATTTTCACGTTTTTTTCAGCGAGAAGATAGTCTATGTGCCAAAACCTTTTTCCACCCCCTTCAAAGTGCCTTTCCAAGCGCTTAAGAAGATTTTTCTGAGCTGAACCGACATAAGCATAAAAACCTCTCGGGAAGTAAACCCTTCCTAAAGCACCTATATTGACATTGATTTTTTCTTCGACTAAAATTTTCAGTATATAAATTCCCTTCAAACTTAACCTCTCTAAATTCATTTTTTATCTTGGTTTAATGTTTCTCTCCAGCCCTATTTACAAGCATGATTTCTTAAACCTTGGTAAGATATCAGAGTTATTATTCACTTTGGAATATATCGCCTGGGATTTATAACTTAATAAGGGTTAACGTAGGAGTTCACCGCTTCTATGTCGAATTTCTCCTGTCGCAAAACGTTTTTAACAAAGTTTAGAAGCTTTAAACGGATATCTCGAGTTAAATCCGGGTACCATATTGGTGATGCCACAACAAGCCCCCTCCAAGCGTAGTAGGGTTGTATAACCTCAAAAATTTCTTCATCTCCGGTTTTTTCGAGGTAGTTTTTCCAGAAAAGCCGAAAAAGTCGTTCGAAAGCTCCAGATAATTCTCCATATTTTTGGAGGGAGTAGAAGATATAGTTTATTGTTAATGCTGCTACATCATCTGCCGGTTCTCCCCATTCCCCTCGGCTTCTATCTAAAACAGTGAAATCAACGTTTTTGTGGAACATTATGTTCCATGGATGAAAATCGCCATGAACTTGGCTTAATCTATGGGTTTTACGTTTAATACGCCACCTCCACATGACACTGCTTTTTTCAATGTCAATCAACTGTTTCTCATCAATAAAGTCAAGCCCTGATGGGTAGCTGTCCAGCAAACCCATGATACACTCTCCATGGCCAATGAGCTCCCTTACTCTTCGAACATAAAGCCATGGAGCCTCCCGTTTAACGCTGTGAATGTTAACAAGATAGTCTGAAAGCGCTAAACAACGTCTTTCATCTAAATGGCTTAGCCGACCAAAATCCTTGATTCGATCTAGGTCTAGCCGGTAAAGGCTGCCCTCCACATACTCTGTTAAAATGAAGAACTCTCCGCAATCTCCTAAAGACTTCAAATGTTTGCCATCAGCTGTTAATGCGCCAACGTCGACAGAGCGGACGTGTTGAGGCAGCTTGTTGAAAGCTGAGTGTTGCCAAAGCAAAATTTGTGCGCGGTCAGATGGATAATCATGGCCGAAGCCTCCAGGCCGCATGGTCTCAAGAACCACACGTTTAGGTTCGCTGTTAACCAGAAACTCTATGACGTAAGGAAATCCATATCCAAAACCTTTTAAATCTTTAGAGTCTTTAGGCCCCTCACCATCAAGCCTCCAAAAACCGATTAACTCAACATCACGTTTGTATAAATTGCAAAGATACTCCCTAAGAGCTTCTTCACTTAAGCAAATTTTATACTGTTGCTTTTCCTCAGACATCTCAAACACCTAATAGGCTATGTATAGAAAAGCAAAATGCACTCTTATTAAGTATAATTAGGTTGAACGTGCAAGTATACTTAGGCTGTGTCGGAAAATGATAAGAAAAAGACTATCGTTTGTTAAAAACTACGAAACATTTGTCAAAGTATTGACAGACCATGGGTTGGCCTCTCTTGGAGATGCCTACATAAACTTTGCCTTTTCATTAGCTGTGTCTGAGAAAAGTGGAAAGCCTTCCGGTGCTAAGGTTAAAGGAAGCTTACTCGCCCAAGCTTTCAGAAAGGCCGGTTTAAGAGAGTATATGCCTTCAAGGGTTAGTCGCCATTCGCTGGCTGATGCAGCAGAAGCTATGATTGTATATGCTTGGCTTTGCGGGTATATATCCTTAGAAGAATCTATCTCCATATTGGTTGATAATGAAGATGCCGTTGAAGGCTTAAGTCAGCTACTTACAACAATAAAGGAGAGAATCAAGTTTTAAGGGCCTTTTCTAATGCCTTGCCAAACTCTCTATTTATGTCTAGGGCTTTTTCCACCGCCTTTTTAAGGGCTTCTTCCGGTTTTACATTGCCTTTCGTCCGCAAATATACTATTGGGTTAGATGCAAGAGGGTGTGGAACGTCGTAGCCGGCCACATCAACACTTTCATCTTCAAGCAGACACTTCTGCAACAAATTGCAAATTGTATGACCTGCACCTTCAACTTCTATTTTAAGTTCATTCTCACTTTTCTTCAATACTTTAACTTTCAATTTAAGCTCCTCCATTTAGATTATTCCTTTTCCATAATCTATTGCAGTCTTTCGCTTTTCAACTTTCCCACATCTTATGCATTGCAGATTGCGACCTCTCATGTCCAGCATAAAGCCGCACTGGGAGCAAAAAGCATAAACAACCCCTAAACTCTTATCCTTTGTGGAGAGATGGTAAGCTCTGTTTCTCTCACTGATAACCTTCGCCCTCAAAATATCTCCAGGCTTGCAGACGTCAAACATGGAATCAACAAACTGCATGTGAACATCTGAAACATGAAGAAGCCCTGTGAAAAAGCCGGAAAGAGTTTTGCTTCCAACTTTGAAAATTCTCACAGAAGCCAATTGCGTTTGAACGTTTGAAACTTGACCGACAACCAGGCTTCCAACTTTTGGAACCCTTAGGGCGTGAACTAGGGGATAAACTGAAACACGCTTGTTTAAAAGATCAAGCATCGCACGTCCAACAACATTTGAGTATATTATGCCATCCTTGACGTATGTTCCAGCTTCTGGAATAAACTCTTCAATAACTCCTAAGGGTTCGCCAGGCAATATGAAATGACCGCTATCCCGCCTTTGAGATGGCAAACTCATTGGTGAACACCAGTTGCAGGGGTTAATGAAATTACATGCAACTCAATAAACCTTTCCTGCTTTCGCTTCAAAAATCTCAACAATCTTAATGCGTCAACTCCAATATTCTATAAATCTTCCAAAACCATTGTCAATCAAAATCCTTCAGATTTATAGTTCGTTTAGCCACTGGAAATATTAAGCATTAACGTTTCGCCTCTTTACTGTATTTTTATAGTAAGCCTCCACTGCAGAGTTCTTGCCACGATAGTTCACCTACAACTACAAGCGCCTCTTTCAGGGTAAGCACTGGTTTTCTATAATTTGAGGTGCCATTAAGCGCTATCCTTGGGCATGCCGTGTTTATATACGCATCAATTGTTGGGAAGTTCATAATCATATGTGGGGTAATCTCTCTAACGGCGAAAAGGTATGCGTTTTTCCCTGTTTTTCCCAGCTTGTCGCGAATATCTAAAGCTTCATTAAGTCTTACCTGTCCTGGTTTAAGTCCTAAAAGAACTGCGAATGTTTTTGCTTTCATTGCTTCTTGGATGCAAGCCCATCTCTGTTTTAGAATTTTCTGCGCCTCCTCATCAACGAGGTATGCTCTCTTTTCAAATGGGTCAGCTATAACTGTGGGTTTAAATGTAGAAAGAGCTAATCCTAAAGCGTGAAAGCGTCCCCCTCCTATGAACAGGAAGGCTTCTACGTCGTGCGCTATGGTTTTAGCGTTGCTATAGTCACATCCAATCACTTGTCCTGGATATGTTAAACGGCCAGCATCTCCGATTACGACAGTTTTTCCAGCATGAACCAAAAGTTCTCTTGCCTCGTCGAGGGTTTGAACATGCTGAACAGTGGTGGCTAGGCCTATCTTACGCCAAGTTTCAATAAGGGGTAATGCTTTCTCCACGGTTTCAGCAATACTTATGGTGGCTCTGGCTTCAACATATAATGTGGGCACTTTCTCATATTTCAAAAGTTTAGAATGCCCAAAATGAATTATAAGGTCTATTCCTAGGTTTTCTGCTTCAACAGTGGCCAAGTCGCAGGCACCGTAGCATGGATCAGCTGAAACAGCGGGTAACGCGCCTGTTTTCTCCACAATTTTCGCAATTTTCGGCCCTTCAGCCTTTAAGCCTTCGGGAAGCTGAATTAATACGCGTTTTGCTCCCAGCCGAGTTATTTCCTGTTTTATCCTCTCCTCTTCAAGGTCAAAAAGTTTGGTTTGCGTCATTATAAACCCTTAAAACCTTATTTAAGAAAATTCTCATTTACAAGATTGGTTATGTCTTAAATGTCTATTATTTTTCATCCCATTGAGGCAACCATTCCCATTCTCTCCCAGATTTTCGAATGCGGCGCCCTAAGAGAAGTTCATGCTGCTCTGCAAGCCTTTCAAGGATAACCTTCTGTTCTATACTTGCCACAAGCTGTTTAGTTGCGACAACAGCGTCTGGATCTACTGAAATACTGTCAATTCCCGCCCTCACTAAGAACTCAGCGAATTCGGGAAGGTTTGAAGGGCCTTCACCGCAAATAGAGACTGTACAGCCATTTTCATGCGCCACCCTTATGAGGTGGGCTAGTATCCTCTTGACAGCTAAATCCCTCTCATCGAAATATCCCATTTGCCCTAAACGCTCAGAGTCCCTGTCAATCATAAGTACACCTTGGGTCATATCGTTTGAACCGATAGAAAACCCGTCGCAAAGCTTAGAGAACTCATCTGCCAGTATTGCAATTGAAGGTGTTTCTGCCATAAACCAAATTTTGAAATCCTTCGACCTCTCTAAGCCCTCCTCTTGCATAATTTGCAAACATTTTTTCGCCTCCCAGAGGGTGCGAACCACAGGAAGCATGGCCCAGACGTTTTTCAGACCCCACTCCTCTCTACACTTTCTAATAGCTTGGCATTCAAGACGGAAAGCCTTCTCATAATATGGACTTATGTACCGGCTGCAACCTCTCCATCCAAGCATTGGGTTAGCCTCAACAATCTCGTATTCCTCTCCTCCCTTCAACTTTCGGTATTCATTGGTTTTAAAGTCGCTGAAACGCACGACAACTGGTCGAGGTTGCACAACTCTTGCTACTGTTGCTATCCCTTCTGCCAGCTTATCCACAAACCTTTGACCCTGCCCTATTCCAATAAGATATAACGGGTGCTCCCCAATGTAACTTGTTAAAATAAACTCTATTCGCATCAACCCCACACCCTCGAAGGGTAGATCTTTATACTCCTCTATCTTTTCAGGAACCCCTAGATTCATGTAAATTTTTGTGGCTGTTACGGGGACAGGGTGAAGAACGCCTTTAAAGGTTTGTGTTGGTGCACCCTCTATGGGAAACTGAGATATGCGCTCAGCTACTGAGGGTATGTAGCCTTCGTAGACAACACCACTTATTGAATCAACAGTGTACTCTTTTCCATTTATCATAAGTTTTGTGGCGTTTTCCGTTCCTACAATGCAGGGTATGCCGAGTTCACGGCTTACAATAGCCGCGTGACACGTTATTCCACCTTTGTCCGTGACTATGGCGCCAGCGAGTCTCATGAACGGTACATAGTCTGGATTTGTCATGTCTGTAACTAGGATATCCCCTTTCCCCATAACTTTCGCAGCCTCTTCAGGATTTAAAACAACTTTTGCAACGCCGAAACCTATACCCCTTTTTCCCGCCGGTATTCCCTTAACTACAACTTTTAACTCTTCAAATCCTTTGCTGGGAGCAACCTCAACCTTCTCCCCTGTAATTTCAGCTGCTTTTGCGCTCCAAATGGTTTCAGGCCTAGACTGTACTATGAAAATGCTCTCAGGTAAGTTCAGATCACGGTCTACAGCCCATTCGATGTCTTGCGCCTTACCATAATGCCTTTCAATTTTTAGGCCTAACTCTGCAAGTTTTAGGACCTCTTCATCGCTTAAACATGGCTGATTCTGCTTTTCAGGAGGAACATCTATGTGAACAGTATTTCCTGTATGAGGATCTCGGACATATTGCACCTTTTTAACAGATATACGCTTCTCAACTATCTTCATTGTTCTTTTGTCTACGATAAATTCATCTGGAGTAACTGATCCTGATACAACAGACTCGCCTAAACCGAAGTTGCCCTCAATGACTATTTGGTTCGCGTTTCCTGTTACGGGGTTTATTGTAAACATTACTCCTGCAGCCTTAGCATCAACCATTTTTTGAACTCCAACACTTATGAGAACGTTTTCATGTGCAAACCCTTTTTGGGTTCTATAAAAAATGGCTCTGGGAGTGAAGAGGCTTGACCAGCATTTAACAGTCTTTTTTACAACTTCATTTTCACCTTTGACATTTAAGTAGGTTTCTTGCTGTCCAGCGAATGATGCATCTGGCAAATCTTCAGCCGTGGCGCTTGACCTTAAAGCTACAAAAACCTCTTTTAAACCCAATTTCCGGGAAAGCTCTCTATAAGCCGATTTTATTGACTCCTCTATGTCTTTGGGCATGTCCGTCAATTCAATTAGGTTCCGAATTTCTACTGAGGCCTCCTCATACTGTTTTGGGTCGCTGGGATCTTTAACAGTGTCTTTTATAATTTTGTAAATTTTTTTATCTATACCCGTTTCTACAATGAACCTTTTGTAGGCGTGGGCTGTTATTGCAAAACCAGGCGGAACGGGTATGCCAGCGCTAATCATTTCGCCTAGATTCGCATTTTTCCCTCCGACAAGCGAGATGTCTGTTTTCCTTAGGTTTTCAAACCATAAAATTAAGTCGGGCTTCATCTCTTCCTCACGCCGTTTTTGTCTCTTCAACCTGGGCCTTCTCGATAACTATTCTGCAAGGTATAGGAAGTTTGGCGCTTCCCCTTCTTAAAGCCTCCTTGGCAACTTCAACACCCTCCGCGTTTACTTTAACAGTGATAATTGTCTGGTTTGGTTCGACACGTGCAGCGGTTCCAATTGGCTTTCCAAAGGCCCTCCGCATTCCATCTTGGAGACGATCAGCATGCGCACCAAATATCATTTTATTTTCCCTAAGAATTACATGGGGGTATGGATGAACTTGTAAACAATAATTGTTTGAGAGTTTCTCCATTAAAAGGCGGTTTGTCGCCACCCGAGAAGCTTCTAAGGCATTGTGGCGAATTTGAGCCTTCTCTAAGGCTATAAGCTTAGCTTCATATTCAAACTTGGCATTAGGGTCTCCCATAGTGAACTTAGTAATCTTTGGCTGAGGGAAACCCTTAACAAACTCTTTTCTAGTGTATGGTTGCCCTTTAACCTCTCTATAGTTGCGCGCGCGCATCAGTTTTCCTCCCGTTAGATCACTTCCAATACCTATAAACAGCTTATTTAAACGCTTTGTTAAGTTACGGTTCAACTCTGTATTAAGACTGCGTAAAGCTAAATTTTAAGTTAAAAGGTGAATTTAGGAGGGAACCCTTTTATTTTTAAGCCATAACTTGGCAAGATCTTCATAGTTTGTAAAAATCTTCTTCAGTATTGGCAGGTATATTTGCACCTCCTCCTCTGTAAGGTACTGAAACTGGTATTCTCCTACATAAGGTGAAGGCGCACCTTCTCTCGTGATAAATTCAATATGCATGAAAGGATCTCCCCTTTTAATGGTTATAGGACGTCGGTCATTACTTAAGTTTACAACCTCTAAAGCGAGTCTTCCTACAAATCCACTGTGGACTTTTGCTGCATTTAAAAAAGAAAGGCCCATGCGTCCATACTTGCTTTTCGCAGTTAAATGGGCAACATAATTAGGCGGGGTGAAAACTATTTCGTAGGATATTAAATTTTTATGCTCCAGATAATGCAGTGTTGTTTCGTCTTTAACTGTTAAAACATAACCGTCTCCATCAAGCAGGTTATGGTCATACGGGTATATACACTTAAAATTTTCGATAAGCTCTTTCAACCTGTCTTTTCCAACAATGCACATATTCAGACCTCATGTGAGTTTCTAGCAATAATAGAATTCTTGCGTTATATATTTTTCCGACATGCTAAAAAATGCGTGCTTCAAAAAGCATCAAACTTTCAAAAAACGGGAGGTCAAGCTTTGCAATAACCCTTGTTTTAAATCCCATAGCAGTAAAAATCTTCAGCGACTTCCTAACATTTGAAAGTGTGGACTGCATAAGCAAAACTCGACCTGACATGCTAAGATATTTTGGCGCCTCGTAGATAAAGCGGTCGATAATGCTTCTGCCATTCTCACCGCCAGACCACGCAAGCCCAAGCCATCTTTCATCCTCGCCGCTATTAGAGGGCAGATATGGCGCATTAAAAAGTATTAAGTCAAATTTCGCGGAGGATTTTATCGGCGCGAAAAGGTCTCCTTGAACAAAGTCCATTTTATCAGCAGCTTTATTAAGCTTTGCATTTTCTTTTGCACACAGCACTGCAGAGGGGTTTATGTCAACTGCTATAACCCTTGAGGCTTTTTCTGCAGCGATTACGCCCAAAATTCCACATCCTGTGCCCATGTCCAGTACGCTTTCGCCCTCGCCTAGAGTTAGGTTTTCTGCGAAAAGGAAGGAATCCTCTGCGGGTTCGTATACGTCATGCCAAACATTAAATTTGTAATGTGCAAAGAACACTATTTTATTTCGTAAGCACATTTGCCAGCTCACCAAAATCTTCAGGCGCCAACTCTCTAACACGTCTGTTGCAGAACGGGAGGGATTCAGCAAATTTAACTAACTCGTCTCTAGTTGCAAAATGCTTCCTTAGTAAAGGTTGAATAGCGTTCCTGATTTTCCTGTTACGCTGTGTAAAAAGTGTCTGCACAACCCTTTTGAAAAAAGCCAGGTCCTTCAACTTAAAAGTCTGAGAACTTATTGGCTTAAGGCGTACAATCATAGAGTCAACTTCGGGTTGCGGGTAAAACAATTTCTTAGAAACATTATCTAAAAGCTCCGATTCGAATAAGTAATGGGCAAGAACAGTTAGCCAGCTATAGTTTTCGCTTCCAATTGGAGCTACGATGCGTTCGGCGAACTCTTTTTGCAAGACTAAAACTGCACAAGAAAAGGTTTTAGTGGAAAGCCACTCAAGCAATGCGGAGGAGATTTTGTAGGGCGGTATAGAAACAACTTTATTAAATGCTGGAAGATTTACTTTAAGCACGTCTCCTTCAATTATATCGACATTTCTGAAGTATTTGAGGCGTTCAAGAAGAACTCTGACAAGCTTTGAATCTAATTCTACCGCCAAAACTTTTTTACATTGCCCTGCAAGGAAGCTTGTTAAAAACCCTAAGCCGGCTCCAACGTCCAACACTACGTCATCTCTGGCAAGCGAGGCATACTCAGCCAAGAGTTGAAAAATTTTTTCCTCAACCATAAAATGTTGCCCTAAACTTTTCTTAGGATAAATTTGAAAAGATTGAAGGAGAAATTTGGTTTCTTCCAACAGGCTCATGAAAACGTTAACCAGCCAGTTTTATCTTGCCCGCGTGAATAAGCGGTATTTGCTATCGCCTTCTAACTCCTCTAAAACTCTTTTAGTAATAAGTTTAACTGGGTTAGGTATTTCGGTGCGCCTCTGCAAATCTTCAAAACTTTCAAAGGGCTTTTTTTCACGTTCCCTAATAACCTGCCACATGTACTTTTTACCTATGCCGGGAATAAGTTCAAGCGAGTGCATTCTGGGCGTCATAGCCTGTGCAGTGTTGAAAAAGTTGATAAACCATCTCTCTCGGTTAAGCACTATACGACTTACAACAGCTGGAAGCTCCATTTTTGCAGCCGCAGTCAAATCTTTATAACCTATTCTCCCAATGATATATGTGACTTCATTGCGAAGGTCTTTTCCAACATAAACACGATCATGAGGCTTTAATGTTGCCCCTTCCCTAGCAAGTGCCTCTAAAAGTGTGAAGAACTCCTCGCCTACAAGTTGGAGTAAAGCCCCTGCTCTGTATCCAGCTTTACCTGTAAGGCGTAACCCTGGACGCCCATGGGGTAGGAAATCTAAGACGTAAGCGTACTCTTCGTATCTTTTCTCCATTATTTTCGCCTTTTACTTCTCTTACTCCTAAAAGGGATGAAAATTTTATTTCAGTCTATGTTCGTTTAAAAGTTTAACTATAGCTTCTAACTTTGAAGACTCAATTATTTTTCGTCCACCACCAAGAAAGCTCCTTAGCTCTTCTGCAGTGTGAGGCATACAATTAACAATTTGTATCGCTTCATCTTCTTCTAGGCCAAACTCTGCAACTAGTTTCTCTAAAAGTTCCTCTGCAGCTGAGGCTTCCACCTTAGAAAATTTAGTTGCATAATCTAAGGTTCGCCTTTGAAACTGGTCTAAGTTCTCTTCACCGAGACCTTCAAGTATTTTTTTTACCTGGGGTATGGTAAGTGCCTTCTCCTTCAATTTATCAGTCTCAGCTTTACCTAACATTTTCAACCACTTTTATAGGGTTCTAAGTGTTCTGGCCTGACAATAACTTCTTTCACAGCGTCCCCTTGACTTACGCTTACTATGTAGCTTCTTCCACGCTTTCCAACAATTGTGCCAACCTTACCGTGGTAGCGTCTATGGGGCATTCCTTTCTGAACGCTTGGATCAATCTTTATCACCACGTTGCTTCCAGTTTGATACTCGTATAAAAGCTTGCTAAGCCTGAGTTTACCTCTTTCCCTAGGCCTTTTTTTAAGAAGCCGTCTTGTTCCAGCGCGGTACCCTTTGGATTTTCTCAATTTTCATAATCCTCCTAATCCTTCATATTCGCTTTTAAAACGTCAAGTTCTATGGGCTTCGCTTTCTTATTAAGAACCTCTGTGACGCTGGGTGTTGTTCTTCCCTCATCTCCAGTCACCAGTTCTTTTACATATAGCCCTCCCTGACATCGTATCCTCATTACAGCCTTTTTCGGTGATAATCTTCTTAGTTTGACCTCGTATATGTACTTTTCCCGTGTTAAATCTGCACGTCTATGCAAAACGCGGGTTGGAGTTTTCTGTTTGACAACAACTTTTGAAAGTTTTTCCTCTAATGCTTTTAGCTCTTCATCTGAGACATCATTTTCAAATTCAACAGTCACTCTATATTCCTTCTGCGCTAACTCAGCCTTTTTAAGCCTTCTAACGAAATCTCCGTTTGCAATACGTAAATCCGAGACTTCAACTTTGCCTTCAGCCTGAGCATTCACGGCTTCTTCTAGCTGTTTAAGATTTAAAGCGCGTCTTTTAGGCTGCGAAATTTCTATAGCGAAAGGTCTTCCTCTACCTAGCATAAGGGCGTCTAAATCTTCCCTTCCTGAA
>JAVZIQ010000001.1:24100-113525 GCA_038871175.1 Bathyarchaeia archaeon
AAAAGCGGTTTTTACGCCAAGTGAGGCCTCCAGAAAGGGTTTGCTAATTATTTCTTCCACGGACTCACTATACATTTTTCCAGTCCAGTTGCATTTTTCGCAGCCTTTACCATTGCACTTTGAACATAACCATTTTGATTGGGGTATTCCTCTAACAAGCTTCTTGTAACGGCCAGCGATGTAAAGAGGGTTAATTTGAAGCCTTACTTCCTCTTCTATTGGATTTATAAGAAGAACAACGTCTGGTTTAGCATATTCTAACGGCTTGCC
Organism: Bathyarchaeia archaeon; assembly: GCA_038871175.1. Classification (GTDB taxonomy): domain Archaea; phylum Thermoproteota; class Bathyarchaeia; order Bathyarchaeales; family Bathycorpusculaceae; genus JAVZIQ01. Next base: position 24,371 of record JAVZIQ010000001.1, read on the forward strand.
TGTTTGTAAAGCTATTTTTCTGCTGAGCAACCTTCCAAGTTCCACTTTCATATTTTCGCCATATTCAACTTTAAATCTAGCCCTAAACTCATCTTCCCTTTCCTCAACTTCATGGGGCAACTCTATTCCAACAAGAAAGCTGTTGAACTCATAATCTTTAAGCTTTTCAACAGCCTTTTGTGCCAAATGATCAATTTTTTCGAAACAGTTTCCACATAAAAAACATTTTTGGGCATTTTTTTCCTTTTCAACATTCCCTTCCATTCTTTCAAGGGCCTCATATGCGGGTTTAAAGAAGCCTTGAAAGGCGAGAATTTTCAGGATACGTTTTCCTTCAGCGCTATTTGATTTCGCAAGAGCCTGAGCTTCAAGGAATAAAACGCTTTTGATAGCTTTGCCTTTTTCGTTATTTTCAACATTACGTGCAATGAAGGCAAACTGCCTACCTAAACAAAAATCGCATAAAGAGTGTTTTTCAAGCATCATTAATGCTTTTTCCTGAACTGCCACTTATAATCCCTTTAACACATTATATTAAAATTAGCCGGCTTCTGCTGGTAAGCCTTTTTTAAAGAATGGCAGTTTCTTCGTTCTTCTAAAAGTTTTAAGCATTTTTCTCATCATGCTGTACTGTTTAAGAAGATCTTTCACTTCCTTTTCGCTTGTCCCTGAGCCTCTTGCGACACGCCTTATTCGGGAGGCATTAAAGATTTTCGGGTTTTCCCTTTCCTCAGGAGTCATCGATTGGATTATTACCCGCCAGTTCTCTAATCGTTCTTCTGCCATGTCCAGCATTTCTTCTGGCATTTTATACGATACTCCTGGAAGCATACTCAACAGTTTCCGAAAGGGACCCATGCCCTTCATAGCCTCAAACTGTTCGTACATGTCTGTCAGGGTGAATTTGCCGCTTAGAATTGCCTTTGCTTTTTTCTCAGGGACTCTTATTTCAGCTTCCCGTACTTTCTCGATTAAAGTTTCAAGATCACCCATACCTAGAAGGCGTCCGACGAAACGTGACGGGATGAAAGGTTCGATGTCCTCAACTTTCTCGCCAGTGCAAACGAATTTAATAGGCGCGCCGGTCGCCGCCACAGCCGAAAGCGCCCCTCCTCCCCTGGCAGAACCGTCAAGCTTCGTAACTATAATAGACCCTAAAGAAGTCGCATCATTGAAAGCCTTAGCTTGAACAAGTGCCTGCTGCCCTATGGTCCCATCAATGACGAGCATAACCTCGTCAGGCTTAATTTTTTCCTCAAGCATTTTCATCTCTTTAATAAGCTCGTGCTCCTCTTTATGGCGCCCAGCAGTATCAACTATCACTAAGTCTCTATCGATAAATCTCCTTAAGCCTTCTAATGCTATCTTTACAGGATCTTTAGCTTTCACATCTCCATATACTGGAACGTTTATTCTATTTGCCAACTGCTGAAGTTGTTCGAAGGCTCCAGGCCTGTATGTGTCTGCACATACCAGGGCAGGCTTCAAACCTCTTTTCTGAAAGTACCGCGCCAGTTTTACCGCTGCCGTTGTTTTTCCAGATCCTTGAATACCCACAAGCATTATGACCTTCCTTTTGCCAGGCTCTACTTTTAAAGGAACAGGTTTTTCTCCTAGAAAACGAGTTAACTCTTCGTAAACCACTTTGATAACATGTTCACGCCGTGAGATGCCTGGCGGAACCTTTTCTTTTAAAGCCCTATCCTCTATTCGCTTCGAAATTTCTAAAACGAGTTGAACGTTTACATCTGCCTGCAATAAAGCCCTCTGCACATCCTTAACAAGCTCTTTAACAGAAGCTTCATCGATAACAGCTGCTCTGAAAATTTTCCTTAAAGCTTCGTGAAGCGAAGCACCTAAACGTTCTAAGGCCATAATTTCTCCAGATTTAAAACAGTTCGCACCCTTAAATACGTTTTAATCCTTAAAGCGAATAAAATGTAGTAGCAGGTTTCATGAATTCTCATTGTTCGAGTCCCGGATATTTTGTATCCAAAAGTTCCAGTATGGCTTGAATAGTTTTTTCTCCGAAACCTTTCACAGAAAGTAGTTCCCTTCTTGACGCCTCAAATACTCGTCTAACACTTCCAAAATGTTTAAGCAGGATTTCAGCCCTTTCCGGACCTACCTTGGGAAGGCTTTGAACAGCTAGAAGTTGTCTCTGTTTCAGCGTGTATGTTTTTGGCTTATGTTTTACAGAGACTTTTTGCTTCTTTCCCTCTTGAACTCTCTTGGCCAACGCTCTTAGAAATAGGGCTGTATTTACTTCCGACGAAGTAAATAATATTGAGATATTGTGATCCGCTATAATTTTCGCTAAGGCTCCCAAAAAAGCCTGTGGATTGCGCAGCCCCCTCATTGCAGCTATCACATCGCCCTCAACTATGATGCATGACTTTTCATAGGTTTTTGAAAGTCTCTCTGCCTGCTCAAATAACCTGCCGTCGAAAATGGAGCGGAAAAAATCATGAAGCTCCTTCCTTTCAATGGCATAGTTCTCGGAGATCACGTAATCCGCAGGCGCTAAAGCCTTTTCAATAACTTCGCAACCAAACTCCCTGAGCAAATCTTTTACATCTATGGATTCACGCACATCTACATAGATTTTTGGTTTAAACCCCTCTTCTGACAATGTGCACCAAATTGAATTAAAGTTGCGCACACTTAAATCTAAGCCTACAACACGAATTTTAAAGTAAACTTATTCTACTGCCAAAGCCAATTCTAAAGCAGTGAATGTTTGCTTATGGATATGCTGAAATACGAAAAGATGACAAAAAGATTTGGAAAAAACTTCGAGAGTTTAATCAAAAAGTTCTTCCCTTACCCAGATTTCCGCCCATTCCAACTTAAGGCCATAGATTTTGCCTACCAAATTATTTCAGAGGGAAAAATAGGGCTTATTTCTTCTCCATGCGGCACGGGTAAGTCTATTTCGGTTTTAACAGCGTTCTTTGCAGCTAGAGAGGTAAACCCATCCCTTGGAAGGCTTCTAATTTTAACAAGAACGAAAAATCAGCTGGAAATCTACTCAAGGGAACTTAAAAACATTAAGGATCATTGTAGTGTAAGCTTTGTCGCCTCAATTTTCAAAAGCAAAAAAGAAATGTGCCCCCATGCCTTTGAAGACCCTAAGCTTAGAGATATAAGCTACAGAGATTTCCTCTATTACTGTAAGGGGTTGAAGAAAGGGATTTTTGGAAAAACCTGCCGGTACTACGATGGAACTTATAACGGTTGGAAACCCAGCGCGCATGCACGCACCGTCCTTAACGGGATTAAAGCTATGGGACCTGCCATGCCAGAGGAGGTCTACGAAGTATGTTGCAGAAAAGGATTATGCCCATATGAGGTTACAAAAATTCTTTCAAAATACGCTGACATTGTTATTGGAAACTACAATTACATTTTAGTGGACGCGATTAGAGGGTCCGTTCTCGGAAAGGCTGGGATAAAAATGAAAGAAATTAACTGCATCTTTGATGAAGCCCACAGCTTACCCTACTATTCAGCGGGCATTTTCTCAGACGAAATTTCATTAAGATCCGTTAGGAGAGCTGAAAAAGAAGCTGAAACCTTTACGCTTGACCATTATGGGTTCTTAGAAGCTTTTCGCAGCGCACTAGTTGACTTCGGAAAAATTGTTTACAAAACTTACGGGGTGAATGCTGAGCACATTATCAGCATAGATGAACTTCTTCAAGCCTTAGTTAAGAGGCTTATGGTAAACGAGGACAAGCTTTTTGAAATCATGCAAGAGCTCGTAGAGAAGGGCGAAATAGTAAGGCAGAAAAGGAGTGAAGCAGGTAAAAGCCCTGTTTCTTATCTATCCCGCTGTGCAGACTTTATCTTAAACTGCCTTAACCTAACTGGTTCAAGCTACGTTAGATACGTAAAAGTAGAGGTTGACAGAGATGAAAAGAAGAATGTAAAGCTAGGAATAAGATGTCTTGACCCTGCCATAGCGGCAAACGTCATAAACGAGTTGCGTTCTGCAATATTAATGTCAGGCACTTTATGGAACCAGGATTATTATATAGATGTTTTAGGGCTCGAAAGACGTAGATGCCAAGGCCTTGAGCTGCCCAGCCCATTTCCATCTGAAAACAGGATGATTGCAGTTGACATGTCTGTTACAACAAAATTTGAAAAGCGCGGCATAATTCAATGGAAACGCATTGCTGACCACCTTAACCAAATAATCCCGAAGGTTAGGGGCAGAGTTGCGGTTTACTTCCCATCATACGAGGTGATGGATGAAGTGATTAAAGCAATCAATTTGAAGTCACAATTTCTCGTTGAGGGAAAAGGCACAAAAATTTCAGATGTCCTAGCATTTCTTAGAAACAATAAGGAAGGCCTAATTTTTGGGGTTGCAGGGGGGAAAATCAGCGAGGGAGTTGACATGAGTGAAGAGGGTCGAGGTATGCTTTCAGCAGTAGTTATTGTCGGACTACCATATCCAAAGAAGACTGAACTTCAATTAGCCCTATACAAGTATTTTAGGGAAAAGTTCAAAACGAAAGCCGTTGAATACGCTAATTACATTCCATGCATAAATACTCTCGCCCAATCTGCTGGAAGACTTCTCCGCAGTCCAGAGGATAGGGGAGCAATTATTATCATGGACAGACGGACTGCTGGAAGGTTTAAACGAAAGCTTCCTGAAGACTGGAAGAGAGATATGATAGCCCACTTCAAAATTGAGAAAATTATCTGTCGAATTGAGGATTTTATGAGAAAAAGTTAGCTAAAAAGCAAGGGCTCTCCGCAAGGTTTTTACATTTTAACAATAAAATTCATGTGAGGACTAAGCTTGGAAAGCATTAGGGTTGTAGAGAAGAGGGAGATTCCAAAGGAAGCTTTTATGATTTTTGGATTTCCAGACGTTGGGCTTGTGGGCGTTATAGCGGCATCTCACCTAATTCAAGAGTTAAAGCTAGCCGAAATTGCATATGTAGATTCAAGGCTTCTACCTCCACTGGTTGTTTTACATGAGGGGCTTCCCCACTCTCCAGTAAGAATTTTTGGCGATAATAGTGTGCTCCTAGCAGTTTCAGAAACAGCTTTGCGTGAAGACTTGATATACCCACTTATGCACACTCTTATTGATTGGGGTGTTAAGAAAGAGGTTAAAATGATGATTTCGATAGGCGGGATGCCTGTTCCAGATAGACAAGACTTGGAAGATCTGAAGGTTTTCGCGGCAGCCTCAAGCCCGGAGATGCTGAAAACAGTTGAGGATAAGGGGTTAGATATACTTCGAGAGGGCTATCTTGTTGGACCTCAAGCTATTATGCTTCAGTACTGCGCCAGCATTGGAATGCCTGCTATTACCCTGCTCGCACAATGCTTCTTTAACTATCCTGACCCAGAGGCAGCAGCCAAAACTTTAGAGCAGTTGGCAAACATAACAGGAGTCAAAGTGGACTTGTCGAAACTTATGGAAAAGGGCGAAGAAATCCGCTTAAAAGCTAGGGATATGATGAAAAGAACTCAGCATGAACTGGCAAAAATGGGGAAGACGCAGGAATACGACATTCCACTATACATCTCATGAGAGGTGATTGTATGTCAACTAGGAGAAGGCGTTCAATTTTTGACTTAATAGACGAGTACTTTGAAGCCCTTGAGGAGTGGGCTGAGGGGGTTAGAGAAAGTATTGCGGAGAGGCCAAGCTGGAACTGCAGAACAAACACCATGGAACCTCTGCGGGAGGTGAATGTTACAGCTAACGAAGTCATAGTCACGGTGGACCTTCCATACGCGGAAGAAAATACTATACAGGTAAAGCCCATCGGCAAAGATATGATTGAAGTTTCAGCGAAAATGAGGAGGAAAGTAAACTTTTATGATCTTGGAATAACCCATCATAGAGGGGAATTTCACGGGTTTCAGTGTCAAGCACGCATTCCAGTTCCAGTTTTCATGGACCGCATGGAAATTCGCTTCAAAAGGGGAATACTTGAAATTCGACTGCCCAGAAAACATGAATATGAAATTCCAATAGAGTGAGCCTCCGCTCTCCTCTAAGTCATCACAAATCAGACGGCTCTTCTCACATCATCGGCTCAAAAAATAATTATGCAAAAAGCCAAATAAACATAATTCAAATACCTAATAATCGCGTTAGTCTACTCCCTTCCCAATCACTACACGATAAAGTCATTTAGTTCTGACAATTTTAACCTTACCCAGTATTTTCCAGTATTCTATTTCAACACCCGGAGTAAGTTTTGCCTTCAACTCTTCATCTTCAGGAAATGGCGAATCCAAGTATTCGTATGTTTCTAAATCCATAATTTGAACGGATGACGGATTCAAGGCGAAAATCTGCCCGCTTCTTTTCTCAATTATTGGAACCTCAGCTGTAGCGTCTACGGGTTTAACTATGCTTCTCTTTACACCGTCGAAAATTCCTATCGCGACAATTCTGGCTTTAGCTGAACCGTGTTTTCCAGGCTTGGATTTTGTTATTTCAACAATTTTGCATGGCTCTCCATCAACAATTAAGTATCCGCCCTCTCTTAGACTCCCAACATCTACTGGTTTGCTCACTTCACCACCAACACACTTATACCAAGAGAAATTTTACCAACATCCATATATAATTTGAGGTGGACAATTGCATTATTGAAGGGGGAAATTTGTTCAAAAGTGTCGGCATAGTAGCACGCTTCGATAAAAGAGGAGCTATTAAACTTGCAGAAAAACTAGCTGAATACCTAAACAAAAAAGGACTTGAAGTTTACGTAGAAGAAACACTTAAGGGAAAGGTTAAAAAATGGAAGAACTTTATCCATTTAAAAGATTTAAAAACCGACCTAATTGTTACAATAGGCGGCGACGGAACAATTTTAAGAACATGCGTGGCCATCCCAAAGCCTGAGCCGCCAATATTAGCCGTAAATATGGGTGTTCGAGGTTTTCTTACCGAAGTCACGCCAGAGCAGGCTTTTGACGCTTTCGAAAAATGCATGAAAGGAGAATACGTGTTAGAGAAATGTGCAAAGTTATCCATATCCACTGCTGACGCAAGGTTTCCAGATGCCTTAAACGAAGTTTTAATAGCCGCAGATGAGCCTGTTAAGGTGCTTTATGGAAGAGTTTCAAAGGACGGTGAGAGAATCTTTGACTGCCAAGCAGACGGACTTATGATAGCTACACCCACAGGCTCAACAGGCTACTCGCTTTCAGCCGGAGGCCCTGTTCTTGACCCCCTCCTAGATGCTTTCGTTCTAACCCCCGTATGCTCATTAAGCGCTTTACGTTCAATAGTCTTTCCATTTAATTCAACAATCAAAGTTGAAGTTTCTAGGCCTAAAAGAATACTTGTAGTTGTCGATGGAGCTTACAGGCATTTTATTGAGGATAAGACGCCGACCCTAACCGTTACACGCTCAAAAAACGAAACAACCTTTATAAGATTTACAGAAAACTTCTACAACCGCCTAAGAGGAAGGCTTCTATTCCGAGGCATTGGAGGAAAATTCTAACGTCTAAACCATGTAAAGTTTTAGTTTTAGACACTTCAGCCTTCGTAGCAGGACTCGACCCTTCCTCCTTATGCGAAGAGCAGTACACTGTTCCAAAGGTTAAAGATGAAATTGGGAGAAACTCGATGGCTTGGGTAAGATTTAAAACGGCAATTGACGGTGGGAAATTGAAAATTAAGGCTCCAGAAAACATGTTCGTAGAAAGGGTGATTGATGTTGCTACATCAGTTGGAAATAACCTTTCTTTATCAGAGACAGACATACAAATCATCGCGTTGGCTTTGCAGCTAAGAACGGAAGGGTTCGACACACTTGTTGCCACAGACGACTATTCCACACAAAACGTCGCAAAACATTTAGGGATTAATTTTGCTTCTCTTGCAACTTTCGGCATACGCCTACCCCTAAAATGGGTGAGATACTGCCCAGCGTGTCATAGAAAATATCCACAGGATTATAAATCTATAAAATGCGAAATTTGCGGCACAGGTTTAAAGAGAAAACCCTTTAGAAAAACTCACAAAAGTTAGAAGGCTAATGATGCTGTTTAAATTCTGGATTAACCGTAAAATAAGCTATTAATTTTCCCTCTCAACCTCTCTAATTACATCTTCAATTATTTCTAATCCAGTGTCGACAAGTTCCCTTGTAATATTAAGTGGTGGGGCTATCCTAATAGTAGAAGTCCCACAAGTGATAACGGCAACTCCGCGTTTCCATGCGCGTAACATAACTTCACATGCTTTATCAGGCGCTGGTTTTTTGTCTTCTTTATTGGCAACCATTTCCACACCAACCATAAGGCCTTTCCCACGCACATCACCAATTAAATCGCATTTCTCTTTAAACTCTTCCAACCTTTTAATAATGTAAGTGCCCTGCCGAGTAGCGTTTTCTAGCAGTTTTTCCATTTCAATCACCTCTATAACAGCCATGGCTGCAACACATGAAAGGGGGTTGCCTCCGAAAGTGCTAGCATGGGACCCACCAACCCAGTCCATAATCTTAGCCCTAGCTACAGTTGCTCCTAAGGGGAGACCGGATGCTAAGGCTTTAGCGCAGCAGATTACATCCGGTTCAACATTCCAATGTTCGACGGCGAACCATTTCCCCGTCCTCCCCATCCCAGACTGCACCTCATCGTCTATTAATAGAATGCCGTGTTTGTCTGCAAGCTTTTTTAACCGTTGAAAGTATTCGGGTGGTGGAACGACATATCCGCCTTCACCTTGAATTGGCTCAAACAGTATTGCGGCAACATCCTCAGGAGGAGCGTATTTCTGTAAAACATACTCTTCTATAAAGTCCACACACCAGTAGCTGCAATCTGGATATTTCTGTTTAAAGGCGCACCGGTAACAGTAAGGATATGGAACATGGATAACTCCTGGCATAAGCGGAAAGAAGTAACGTCTTTGTGTAGGTTTACTGGCCGTGAAGGATAGAGCGCCAATCGTTCTCCCGTGGAAGGCGTTAACAAAGCCTATGAATAGATGTTTCCGCGTGTGCCATTTGGCCAGCTTTATTGCTGCCTCAACAGCCTCAGCGCCGCTATTACAAAAGAAAGTTTTCTTTTCGAAACCTCCAGGAGTTATCTCGTTAAGTCTTTCGGCTAAAGACACAACTTCATTGTAGTAAAAGTCTGTGTTCGAGTAGTGTAGAAAACGGTCGCACTGCCTCTTAATGGCCTCTACAACTTTTGGGTGGTTATGCCCAACGTTTAGGCATGCTAGTCCAGAGTTAAAATCTATATACTCGTTTCCATCAACATCTCGAACTATACATCCCTCACCTGCTTCAACTACAAGCGGATAGAAACGTACATAAGATGGAGAAATAAACTTCTCATCTTTTTTGATGAGCTCTCTCGCTTTTGGCCCAGGAGGAGTTACAATGATCTTTGGGTATTCACCCATTAATTTCACCCTAACGGAGTAAACGATTAGAAAAATGTTTTATATAGCTATCTATGAAGCCTAGAATAAACGAATATAAAATTTGGAAACTACTGTAGCCTAACCATTGTTAATATGCTTCTAAGTAGTTGAGATCTGGATCTTAAGGCTTAGTCACTGTGATTTCAATAGTTGAAACGTTGGTTTTAACTCCCTCGCCCCTTGCCACCTCATCTGTGCCTATTTTAATATCCTTTAGCTGTAGATCCTTTACAAAGGCACGCCTTAACAACTCAACGGTGTCGACAGCTCTGCTTATTGCTCTGCCCCTAGCCTTTATAACAACATTTGGGGCTCCTGAATTGAAGAAAGTCAGGCAGGCAATAACATAGTTCATTATGGGTTTCTTGCCGATAAGCACGGTGTTTTCGTTCGCTTGCGATGTCTTCATTGCCCTCTCTTCTTTTAGAGGCCTTTTCAGCCTTTCCTCCGACATATGCTACCTCCCTAATTCTATTTTGTCGACAGCGCAACAGACTATACCTTAATCTTTAGAGGATCTTTTATATTTTTCCATACAAGCCCTCTAGACTTCTGCATCTAATGCTAGTTTTAGATAGTACTTCCAGTTCTCATCCACCCACTTCTGGATCCTTTCTACATCATCCTCTCTCAAATGACGGAACCTGCCCTGAACAGCCAAATATTCCTTCACAGGCTTCCTTTTGGCTTTATCTATAAGTTTATCACATGGGGAGCTAAGCTTAAAACTTCCATGTTCAATTTCGAAGAGGATCCAGTTCCCTGTTTGAACAGCCAACCTTCCAACCTCCACAGTTTTGCTCGGTTCATATCTCCAGCCTACAGGACATGGCGTCAATATGTGGATGTACCTCGTCCCATGAATTCCTTTGGCTTTTCTAAGCTTATTCACAAAATCAATTGGGTAGGAAGGAGAGGCTGTCGCAATGTATGGTATACCGTGAGCCGCCATGATAAGCGGCATATTTTTCTTATGTTCTCGTTTTCCTTTAGGCGTTGTAGTTGTCCATGCACCGTACGGAGTTGCACCGCTCCTTTGAAGTCCGGTATTGCCATAAGCCTCGTTGTCATAACATATATAAATGAAGTTTGTCCCCCGCTCTGCCGCAGCCGAAAGAGACTGCAGGCCTATATCTGCTGTTCCTCCATCGCCAGCCCAGCATACAACATTTACGTCCTCTAGCCCTCTAACATTTAAGGCAGCTACAATACCTGAGGCTGTGGCGCCTCCAGCTTCGAAAAGCGTGTTTTGAAGAGGGACAGAAACAGATGTATAGGGGTAAGGACCCTGAATTACTGTTGTGCATGATGCTGGAACAACTAGGATAATCTTGTTTCCAAGGGCCTTAAACAACAATCGCAGGGCCATTGCAGCTCCACATCCAGCGCATGCAGCATGACCCTTTAGCAGATATTCATCGATTGGAAGCTCTTTTATAGACATAAAACTTTCATCTCCCCTAGAATTAACATTTTAAATCAACCCATTCTGTTTCTTTTTTCACCCTTCCCCTTCTCATCCATTTCACAGACTTTCTCGCTATCCCTTCAATTGTTTTATAGGTTACATCTCTCCCGCCTAATCCTGCAATGAAACCCGCCAATAATGGATTGTCCTCAATTTTATAGAGGGATGCTTTAATTTCGGTTGCGAGAAAACCCTCCATTCCGAAGGATATGTGACGGTCAATTGTGGCAATCATTCGGGCTTGTTCACAGAGTTTCCTCACTTCTTCCCTTGGAAATGGACGGAAAACTCTGACCCTCGCGCAGCCTATTTTTAAGCCTTCCTTCCTTAGGTTGTCAACAGCTATCTTAGCTTCATTGCCCATACTCCCCATCGTGCAGAGGATTAACTCTGCATCCTCACACTGATATTTTTCAACAAGTCCCCCATGCTTATAACCGAAAAGCCTGCCATATTTTTCATCTACTTCGATAATTAACCTCTTAGCATTTTCCATTGCCTGTTGTATCATATGCCGAAACTCCATGTACCAGTCAGGCGATACGAGGTTTGAGTGGGATAGAGGTTTTCTGTAATCGAGAACCCAAGGGGACTGGTATGGAGGAAGAAAATTATCGATTTCCTCTTTTTCATGAACCTTTACTGGCATATAGGTGTGTGAGAGAATAAAACCCTCGAGGCAAACCATGGCGGGAAGAAAAACTCGGTTGTCTTCGCATATTTTATAGGCCTGTATTATTGTGTCAAAGACCTCTTGGTTATCGGCGCAATAAAACTGAAGCCATCCAGTGTCACGTTGAGAAAGGGAGTCACTGAAATCCGACCATATGCTCCAAGGTGCACCCATGGCGCGGTTTACAACAACCATGACTATCGGTAGGCGTGCGCCTGAAGCCCAATGCAAAGCTTCATGCATTAAAGCTAGTCCATGAGAGGATGTTGCAGTGAACGTTCTGACACCTGCTGCTGCGGCGCCGATGCAAGCGGACATGGCACTGTGCTCGGATTCTGCGCAAATATATTTGGCATTTAACTGTCCATTTTCAACAAATTCGGCAATTTTTTCCATAATTGTTGTTTGAGGAGTGATAGGGTAAGCTGCTACAACTTTTACACTTGCGGCCTTTGCAGCATAGCCAGCAATGTGGTTAGCGGTATCAATTACGATTTTTGCCATTTACTTCATCTCCCGCTGGATTGATATGGCCTTAGAAGGACACTCGTTGGCGCATATCCCGCATCCCTTGCAGTAGTCGTAATCTATTTCGGGAGAGTCGTCATCACGCCTCGAAATTGCAGCATCTGGGCAGTAAACCCAACAAAGCATGCACTTAGTGCATTTTGAATAGTCAATTACAGGGCGGAAGAACCTCCAAGATCCAGTTTTACCTGCACTTCCAATAACTGGATAAGATATTGGCGTAACAGGCAACCTTTTGCTCTCTCCAGAAGTTCTCATTATTTCACCACCCTTTTATCAAACGCTTATAGGCGAGTTCTGCGGCCTGGATGTTTTTCTCGCTGGCAATTCCCTTCCAAGCTTCTCTTATTGCCTTCAAAACACTGTTTAGGCCTATTTCCTTAGAGGCCCCCGCGAATGCACCTAAGATTGCAGTATTGACAACAGGCAAGCCGGCCACACAGAGGTCTAGTTCAAGGGCTATCTCTGTAGCGTCAACAGTTGCTACGCGCCAACCTTGGAATCTAAGCTCTCCGGGCTTCTTTGGGCTGTTTATGAGAATTAATCCGACCTTCTTAAGCCCTTGAGTTACATCTACAATATTTTCAATTTGAGGATCTAAAACAACGACGTAGTCTGGGTAATAGATTTGGCTGTGTATAAGTATTGGGCTGTCGCTTATTCTAACAAAAGCCTTGAGGGGAGCACCCCTACGCTCGGCGCCGTAAAAAGGGAATGCTTGAACATACTTTCCTTCGATAAAAGCTGCATAAGCCAACAACTGTGCAGTAGTGACTACGCCTTGACCCCCTCGACCATGAATCCTTACCTCTTTAAGCAAAATCTTTACCCTTCTCATATTGAAGATGGAACTGACACCTTATTAGTGTTGGCTTAAAGAAAGAATGAAAGTAACATTAAAAGCGTATATGCAAATGCAAAAATTGGAACAGAAATCCTCTTTGCTTTTTGAACAGCTTTGTCGGGAAGTGAACAAAGCTTTTCGAGAGTGTCTCGTCCGATAACCTTAACATTTTGTAATGCCCCCTTGCGATATCCAACTTTTGCGTGCCTTAAATTTGCCAAAGCGTTCCGAGCTGCTTCATTTACATAACCTATGATTCTTTCGTGATCTACAACTTCACCTATTGGATGGTATCCTCTTTTGGTTAAGGTTAAAGCGTTCACTGAATGTGTGTCTGTTGTGAGAACCTCGCCTTCCTCTATTCCAATCGACTTTAAAGCTGAAAGAATCTTTTCCCGAAGCCCTGAAACCATATTATTCGCATCTATGACTATATAGGCGTTTTTTCGTCCGCTAACCTCAATTAATATAGAAGTTATACCTCCAGGTCCCATACCTTCCTTAAGGCCAAATTCTTTCGGCTTCACTGTTGCAGCTCCGATTTTAAAGGGAAAAGGCGGCGTCGAAATGGCTCTACTCAAACAGGCCACAGTGACATTTTTTAAAGCTTTAACAGCAGTTTCAAGGCTTAATGTGCCGTTTATGCTGTTATGAGCGTTTATGACAACGCAGGAATAAAATCCTTTTTTCCCAGCCTCCAAACGGATGAAGGAGTCTAATTCTTGGGGTAAGTCCTCTGTGGTGTTTGGAGCAAGAGATAAAGAAATTAAGGCTGTTTTCCCAAAGATTTGACAGCAGGCTGTGGCGATTCCATTACTGATTTTAATGAAGGGCGTTGTTCTTGTTTCATCAGCTTCAAATTCTGTAAGCCTAACTGTATAGTCAATTATTTTTTGATTCTGAAATTGAGAAGCTACATCAAGGTCGTGTTCAACTATCCCTAATGGAACACAGGAGACACATTCATACTTTTGATCCAACGTGGCTTTCAGCATAGATGGTAGAAGACTGCTTCCAATGTTTTTGAAAGGTCCGGGATGAACTGATGGGATGGCTATAAAAGCTTCAGTTTTCCCCTTGTAATTATCGAACCGCAAAACTGAAACTTCGATTTCCCTTTCCTGGCCAAGCATCTCTAGAAAAGCCTCTAAAGGTTGATTCAAGCCTGCAACCCAATTTAGCAGAAAAGTTTTAAAAATAGAAAGCGATGGAACTCCAACACTTCTTATGCCAATACGGTTTATTATGAATGCGAATGAATAGCTTGAAACAAAGCATATAGCAAATGCAGAAAATGAAAAGAGGATAACCCTCCATACGTTAAAAGAGCTTGACCAAAAAACTGCGAATGGAATAAGGCATATAAATGGCTGAAAAACGAGAGTCATGCAAAAGCGGCTGAAAGTGACAGAAGAAGCTGTGTATAGCACTATGAAGCGTAGGATCAATGCAGAGGAAAAACCGAGAAGACAAAGCCTTATACTCCATATGAAACCAAAAAAGAAGGAGGCAATAACTCCAATAGCTGTAAAGGACAACCATAAAACCATACAGAAGAATGACAAAGCCGTCAACCTTCTCAGGTCACAGAGGGGGTCCCCCTTTAAAATAGATGCCCTTAAGAAAATATCAGTAAGAAGCGTTAAGGAAAATATAGAAAAACCTAGGAATAACCCTTCAATAATGTACAATAATGACGGAGAAAGCGCAAAGGTGGTGAGCACTCCGCAAGTAAGACAGATGATGGCATTAGCCAGAACAATGGCTTTGAACGAGGGAAGTGTGAAAAGTGATGAGTAATGCGCTACAGCCTTTTCAATGTTCTTATCAAAGCTCTCAGCGACCATTTATGCCTCCCTCTGGCGGTTTTTCTATCAGAGAACATCCGGCATATTAAATTGTTGTGTATGGTTCTGGAATAAGCAGTTAAAACCACTTCTAAGCTTACTGATAAGTAAATTATAAGTTGCATTTAAAGTCCTGAAAGAGTAACTGTTTTATCCTTAAAACGCTATTTAAAAATTGTAGATCCTATGCCTGAGCAAAATATTCCGCCTACAGTATTCCATATGCTTGAGAAAAACTTAGGTAAAAACGTGAGGGTTATTCTGGATCCAGCTTACGGCTTTGAAGGTGCGTTAGTAGCTGTCACACGAGATCCCCCGGGGATTTGGCTTTCAAATGCTGAGGCTATAGTGCTTAGGGCAACAATAGCACAGCCAATACCCCAAGTTGCAAGCAGAGAGGAAAGAAGCGAGATATTCATCCATCTAAATTCTGTGCAGAGAATAGAAGTTTTACATTCACCTTCAACTGCACGACGCTGAGTTAAAGCTTAAAAGAAAATTCTAGCTAAAATACACACCACGATCAGCGCTATTGCAGCAATGAGTAGAAACTCCGGTTTGACTTTAACGCCTTCTGTTTCTTCTTCAAAGAACCTAAGAAGGCCAGCACTTGCAGCAGGCATAGGAGAAGATTCCCTTTTCTTTTTCTTGCTCATTTTGAAACGCTCGCATTAGAAATGAACGCCTCATAATTATTAATGTTACGCAACTACAGTAAAGGATGCATAAGGAAGCATCAAGCTCAGAGTTAAGACTTTACAGACAAATAACTAAAAATAGAATTTGAAGAAGCAGAGTTAAGTAAAGCATGATTATGGAGAAAATTTAAGGCTAATTGCTATAAAATGTCATTTAGTATTTAGAGGAGTTAAACCGTGAAGCCAAAGAAGCGCGTGTGAAAATTGCAAATAACAATATGGACTATTGGGCACAGTAACCGTGATAAAGATACATTTTTAGAAATTTTAAGCGAGCATGGAATACAAGTGTTAGTGGATGTGCGTAGTTTTCCCACATCAAAAATTGAACATTTCAAAAAAGAACAACTTGAAAGGTGGCTCCCAAGTTATGGGATAGAGTACTTTTGGCTTGGAAAGGAATTGGGGGGCTATAGAAAAGGTGGATATAAGAGGCACATGAGAACTAAACAATTTAGAGATGGAATAAAGAGAATTATTGATATCGCAGCGGGAAAGAGAACTTGTATAATGTGTATGGAGGTAAACCCCAAATATTGCCATAGAAGGTTTATCGCTGAACATTTAGTTAAGAAAGGCGCTGAAGTGGTGCATATACTTGCCAGGGGACAGAGAATCTTGATGTAAGTTTGAAAATTTAAAAGATTTAGAGGTGTAAATCATAATTTGGGATAATTGATGCATATTCAAGAGTTTCAATTGCTTATGCATAGGCTATATTTTCATAGAGATTCTAAAAGAGGTGTTAGAAAGACTTTTGCATGGCTTGTGGACGAGGTTGCAGAGTTGGGCGAGGCGCTTGAAGCCCACGATAAAAATGCGTTAGAAAAGGAGTTTGCAGATGTTATCGCTTGGCTGGCTTCTCTGGCAAATGTAGTCTGTGTGGACTTGGAAAAGGCTGCCCTTCACAAGTACAATAATAGATGTCCTAAATGCGGAAGGATGCCGTGCGAATGCTCTTTCGAGACTTATTGAAGCCTTTTTTGTCCTAGTCCCGTGACTGCCCAGACACATGGCTTACGGCTCTTTCTCTGAACTATTCCCCTTGCCTCTAAAAGCTTTAAATGGTGTACAACTACAAAGTATGGTAAACCTGTTTCTTTAGCGATCATTTTTGTTTCAGCAGAGTTTTTCTCCAAAACATTGAGTATCATGCTCCTAGCTCTCAGGCCAAGTTTAACATTCCGGAGGCCTAAGAGATACGAGTTTGGGTGGAAGCCTTCTCTAGGCATGTTTACCTAAAAGAAATCTGTATTTTGGTGTAGAAAAGGTTTCACTTAAGCGAAGTCTGTCAGGCTGATTTGTTTAGGCTTTTTTCCTCCGAATAGGGAGTTGATCTCATCTCTCATAAGCTTAATTCTCTGGCTGTAATATTTGGGAAGCCCGTACTTTTTGATTATGTGCTCAGCAGCCTCTAAATACTTTTCTATGCCCCCACGATAAACGGTTAGGGTTAGGTCTCCCCCGCATAATGTACACTTTCCCTTAAGAGGTAACCGGCGGAAATTTTTGTTGCACAATTTACATCTGAAGCCCTGCGTCGAAAAAGCCCTTAAATTACCTGCAATGTCCCGTATGAAGTGTCTTGTTAAAACTTTTAATGCCACTTTTCCAGGTTCTACAGCTTCAATCTTCTCAGCTAATGCAAGCTGTTCATGAAGTTTGTCAACCATTGTCTTGAAACGTTTATAGGCACTTTCTCGATTTCCCATGTTGATATCTGAAACTGGTGTTGTGAAGTTAAAGCCTTCAAACTGGGCTTCAGTACCAAGCCTATACTCCACTATTTCAATCAATGGACTGACTTCTTTAGCGTCTACTTTCTCCAGCGTCTTCTCATAAAACTCTAAAGGATAGGCAAAAGCAACGTCTAAGTCGTGAGCTTGCCGTTGCACCTCCTTCGGGTTAATTACTGGAATCAGTAAAAGCGGAGCATCCATAATTCCGCCTATTTGAGAAGGCAAATATTCCCTTGAAAAGTTCAGCAAGGTATCTAAAGCAAGCATTAAAGAGTCTTCGTCACCGTCGCAGTCTCGCCTCTTGGCTGAATGCCATATGGGATGTCCGTAACAAACGTTTAGTGATGTAAAACCTAAAATTCGCCCTAATATTCCAACAGATGTGTGGGGAGCTAAACCCACGATTAAATGCCCAACGAGATCTTCAACCTGCCTAACATTGTAGTAAGGTGGAAGCTCATAGACCTTCACTAATAGTTCATCTATAAAGTTTGCAACGCGGATAAAATATTCTGCACATTTATTGGGTATGATAACATCTTGTATTTTTAGCTCGCACACTTGATCTGGCCGAGTTAAAGGCTGGCCGTAAATGTCATGGGAATATCCAAGTTTTATGACCTTTTCCAAGGAAACCCCCAGCTCGCATGGTTTAAAGTGTGTTAGAGGAGCATTTGTGGCGTCAAACCTGATCGTTCCATCTTTGTATACGGATAAGTCATATTTCGCCCGCAAAATGCCCTTTTCAATAATTTCAGGAGTTTTGGTCTCGTTTGTTAATCCTTTCACGCCCTTTAAAACCTTGGGGGTTGAAACACTGAGGCGACGGCAGGCTTCTTCCAGTAAGGATTTGATATTAACAGCCTGTTTTCTGTAGGCGATAGAGGGCACTTTACAAACTTGACATTCATTTTCTTTTACTTCTCTTCTACATCGTGGACAAATCTTTTCCACAACCGTCTCAGAGCCACATGTTACACATTTAAGGCTTAAGGAATATGCGCCGCAATATGGACATCTTCGATTCACAAGATCTACGTATATGGTTTCCCTCTTTGCAGCTTCAACCACGTCTCTGTGCGAACCCCCAGCCAAAGCCACAGGAAAAAGCACATGCACTGGAGGCTTCATCTCTCTTCTTTTAGCCTTCTCTGGGCGCCCCATTCTCGCTCCAATAAATGTAGGGGCCTTATCGCGGACCGTTATTCCGGAAACCCTTTTAATTGCCCCTAATACTGTTTCACCCGTTGAAAGTTCAATGTTGGATTTTCCGTAGCCCAAACAACAAGCAAACGCACTTGCATCATCGCCTTCAATAACAATAGCTCCATTTACGACTCTGTGTGGTATGCCGATTTTTTCCAAAATTATTTTAACATTGTTATCAATTTCGCCGACAATTTTAGAAACAAATTCGCCTTCCAAAAGAATTTGAGACTCAAAAAGCCACTTCACCAAAGCCTTAAACTCGTTTAGAGAGCTTATAGCGGTCCAGAAATAGGTATAAGAAGGATGAAGGGGAACGTTAAGGTGTAATGCTAAATTAATAGCTTCTTTGCCTGTTGGCTTATTAGAAAAAGGATTATTGATAAAGTCATGCAACCTCGAAGGTGAAACATTAGAAAATGCGGCTGCCCTTTCAAAATCTCCTTCAAACTCGTTAATTAATACCTTTTTTAAATCTTCAGCCCACCATTCCTCAACATATCCGGAAGGCGCCATCGTTTTGCCTTGGTATAGAAAATCTCCGAAGCTGACAAGAATGTCTCCGAGAAAAAGTATTTTGTCAATTTGACCATTAACAGTTTCAAAGTTCTCTAGGGTAACCTTGACGACACATCCATCTTTCAACTTTACAATAGGTGGGTCAAGAGTGTCGACTGGCACAGCAATCCCGCCCTTTCCTGGAAGTTCCAGCCTCAACTGTGTGCCCGCTGCAATAAACCCCTGCAGCACAAGCATTGTTGCTGGGTGAATCCCCACAGCGGTGAGTCCCGTGTTTCTAGACCTTCCGTATCTTAAGCGGAACCCTCCTCTTGATGCTGGAAAGGAGAATATTGGACGCCCCGCCACTATGTCGTCCATAAATCCGGCGGACTTTTTTTCAGACATTTTCCTTATTTCCTTAAGCCAGTCCCAACCTTGAATCCGAAGTTTTTCTATAATTGTCAAAACCTTGGAGGCGCGACCTATCACCCCATCGTTTACAACGCGCAAAGCTCCCCCTCTAACTCTGTTTGTTTCAACGCGTGGGAGGTTACGGAATGAGGAAACTTCAATGGGGTTAGATTCTGTTCCCGTAACCTCCACTGGAAGCCATTTGAGAGCTCTAAAAAGCTCTTCGTCTGAAACGTGATATTGAAATCGGCTTACTGAACGTTCATAAAGTCTAACTTCTTCTATGAAGCGGGCTACCTCATCATCGGTGGGCTTGTAACGGTCAAGGCCTAGGAGTTTTCGAACAAAATCACCAATCACCAAGGTTAATGCTTGATCGGTACCTCCAGCTGAACGTATAGGGCCTGCAAAGTATATAGCAAGATACTTTGAACGGTCATTGTTGACTTTAATTTTAACCTTTGAAACACCTTGAACTGGAGCAGCCGTCAAACCCTCCGTAAGGATAGCCAGAGCCGTGCGTATGGCCTTTTCTGCTGCTTCCTCGGGCTCCAAGTGCCCAAATCTTCCATAAACTATTTCCTCAGCTATTTTGAATGCTAATTCCTCTCTAGGAAGTGTTTTACTTAGCTCTCTAATTCTTTCGGCAACACCCTTAGGACCGACAAGCCCTTCAACAAGGTCAGCTAAATCCCTTGCAACTTCACATTCCGGTTTAGGTGCAGGATCAAATCCCTTTAGGCGTGATTTTCTACATATTGAATACAGCTGTTCAAGTTGCCGCTCCAGATCCTTAGCATATTTCTTAAAATTCTCGCTCATTCGACTTTCCAATTAACCCCCCTATTTCTATATTATATTGTTTATTTTAGTTATCTAACAAAATGAGACAAAAGGATTAGGCTTATTAGAACTTTCATCATAGAGTTTTTATAGAAAAATTTTCACGTTTTTCGGCTTCTTATTCCCTTAACAATCTCTGCAACTTTATCGCTAACCTGCCCGTTTTCAATAACGTTCCCAGTCACAATTATATCTGCCCCTGAAGAAGCTGCAGCCAACGCCTGCTCCCTAGATTTTATACCCCCTCCAATAATTAAAGGTACATCTATGTAGTTTTTTACATTTCTGATCATTTCTTGAGGAACAGGCTTTTTAGCGCCTGATCCAGCCTCAAGATATATAAATCGCATGCCTAAATATTGCCCGGCGAGTGCGTGAGCAATGGCAAGTTCAGGTTTATTGTAGGGTATCGGAACCGCCTTCCCAATGATCCCTGCAGTGCCACCTTCACCTACTATAATATATCCTAAGGGGATAGGTTCGAGGCTATACCTTTTAACCAGAGGGGCTCCTAAAACCTGTGCTCCTATTATAAAGTATGGGTCAACAGAGTTTAAAAGGGACATAAACCAAATTGCGTCAGCGTGACGGCTTATACTCGTTATATTGTTGGGGAAGAGAATAACAGGAATATCTACAGCGTGTTTAACGCCTTTAACCACCGCGTCAAGATGCTTTACAGAAACAAGCGTTGAGCCGCCGATCATTACAGCTGAAGTTCCACCAACACTTGCCTTTTCAGCAATAACTGATGCTTGAGATGGAGTGACCTTCTCTGGGTCGATAAGGGTTATGTGAATAGACCCCTCAGCCTTTATTCTCTCAAGAAGATACTTTTCAACCAAGCCGACCATGAAACATTCACTCACTCAAACTCTTAACTTCGGCAGTTGAGTTTCCTTTGTTCCCCCTGTAAACTTTGTCAGCGAACATGCAATATACGTCAATCTCGCCGAGGGCTTTTTTAACTTCAAATTCTTCCCGGAGTCCACAGCTGCCGCAGCTTACAACAGCGCTACCCTCTTTACGATTTATCTCAACGCGAACAGCTGCTTTACCACAAGTAGGACAGGAGTATACTTTGGGTAAAGATTTTTTAGGAATACGAACTACTTTCCTTCTTCTACGTCCCATATATCAGTCCTTCAAACGGTGGTGAAGCGTATTCATATCATTATCCATCTTCGCCCTTAAATACTTGCCTAATGACATAAGAAAATGTGATGCCGATGGAATTAACTCCTTCAGTTTTAGATTTAAACTGGGAAGAGGTTAAAACGAAGATAACTCGGTTTATAAAAGGCTACATTGAAAAGTCTGGAGCGAAGGGCATAGTTTTGGGATTATCTGGAGGTATAGATAGCAGCACTACAGCAGCCCTTTCAGCCCTTGCCATAGGGGGAAACAAGGTTTTAGGGTTAATGCTGCCGGAAATTGAAACATACAATGATAAAGACATAGAACATGCCAATCTCGTGGCGAATAAATTCAAGCTGAAAGCTGAAAAAGTCGACATCACACCAACGCTTGAAACCATCAAGAAAACTTTACCAATTTTCGACGTGGGAGATAAGGTATGCAATGGCAATTTAAAGGCCCGAACACGGATGATGTATATATACTATTATGCCAACAAATTTGGCTTAATTGTATGTGGATGCTCAGATAAATCTGAGACAATGATAGGGTATTTCACCAAATGGGGTGATGCTGCGGCCGATATATACCCTATCATGGACCTGTACAAAACACAAGTTAGAAAACTTGCCTTGCATATAGGAATCCCAGAGGAAATAGTTTGTAAACCTTCATCGCCAGCGTTATGGCCTGGACAAAAAGCTGAAGAGGAAATAGGAATGGAGTACGAACTTCTAGACCTAGTCCTTTATGGGCTCGAACACTTTATGAGCCCAGAGGAAATAGCTAACCAGTTAAATCTACAAAAAAGGGTTGTGGAACAAATAAAAAGGAAATGTCAGCTTATGGAGCATAAGCGCAGAATTTTTTTGACGGCAAAATTACAATATAGAACGATTGGTTATGACTTTATGCTTCCCGCTAGTGGTTAGACATAGAGTGTGAGAAAAATATGAAAAAGAAAATCAAAATTGCCATGGCACAAATAAGCTGCATAAAAGGGGACAAAAAAGCAAATCTGAAAAAAATAGAAGAATACACAGAAGATGCAAGCAATGAAGGCGCCAACCTTATAATTTTCCCAGAACTTTCGTTAACAGGATACTATTTAAGAGATGAAATCTACAACCTAGCAGAAGAAATTCCGGGCCCATCAACCACTGCTGTGGAAAACATTGCTAAAAAATTCAAGATACACATCATCTTCGGGATGCCTGAACTCAGCTCTAAAACTCACGCAACTATTTATAATGCTGCAGTGCTTATAGGCCCAAACGGATATATTGGGAGATACCGCAAAATGCACCTACCTATGCATAGCGTTTTTGAAGAGAAAAGATACTTTAGGCCTGGCTATGAAATTGGTGTTTTTGAAACAGATATAGGAAAAATAGGTTTATTAATATGTTACGATCTTTTCTTTCCAGAGGCGAGCAGGCTAATACGACTGAATGGCGCAAAGTTAACAGTATGTATTTCTGCTTCTCCTACAACTCGCCGAGCATTCTTTGAAACCCTCACAGCTGCTAGGGCTATAGAAAATGTCTCCTTTTTAGCTTATGTCAACCTAGTAGGCATGGAGGACGGACTTCAATTTTGGGGTGGAAGCAGGCTTCTAGCCCCAGATGGTAAAATCATTACAAAAGCAAAATACGACGAAGAAGATCTTATTATAGACACCATTGATTACGCCGATATAAGGACTTTTGAAGTTTCCCTCCCAACTTTGAAGGACTTACGCCCTGAACTTTTTGAGAAGCTAAACGAGGAGGCTAAAAAACTATAATTATTCTAATTAACCTGATTTTCTTAGCATCACAGTAAAATCACGAATTTTACATGTAAACTCTCCGGTCATGTGAAGGAACGTAATTTACTCGCAGCAAGTGATGTCACACATCACAGTTTTTATAAAAATTAAAATAATTAAATTCTTATTAATACTTTATGCTGATTAGAGCGCGCTTTAAGTTTTCATAGGGGACTCTAAGAGGAGTAAGGAGTATCCATCTTTTACATTTTACATGAGTCGCGTAAAAATCCAAAAAACGCACCTCTAAAAGATTTTAACTCATTTTATAAATTAAAAATTAGCAGATCTTAAATTAAAATAATTTTATACCTTTATTTTTTGTTTGAAGCGTGAAAATAGGTTATTGCAGTGGAATAAGTCATTATTATCCGCGATAGCTTTAAAAGCCTTGGTATACAAAATTGTATTCAATTAACTATAAAACGCGAGGTCATATTCGTGAGCTTAAAGGGTAGAGTTCAGTTATGGTTAAAAACGTCTTTTGAAGACCCTATAGTAAAAATACTATTAAAAAACAGTCATTTAACGAAAACCCAGCTTGAAACATTGCTTATAGATGTTTTGGCTGAGAATATATGCTTAAAAAAGCTTAAATACGAAGAAAAAGCCAGATTTAGGCTAAATAAGTCAAAAATAAGCCGTGGAGCTTTCAATAGAACTTTAAAACAAGCTGAAGAAAACATCATAAGATCAATTTATACAGTGTTGTTATTAGGATATTTAGGTATATTTGAAAGTGCAACCCTGGATCCATATATTGAAGTCGCGAATAAACTCAATGAATATGTGGAGGCTCATAAAAACTTTTCAAATGTTAAAGATCAATTCGGAGAATCGCTGAAATTCTTGAATATGCTACGAGAAGAGCTTCAAGGAAGTTTAAAACAGTTGTCGCCTGGACAAACGTGACATCACAAATCACATATTAAAACTCGAAGCAGGCATTAAGGGCTGAAGTAAAAATATAATTAGAATTTGGATTAAGCTTGGCTCATTTCCAGAAAAGAGCCTATATTTGCTTTCTTATTTATATTCTAGTAAATGAAAACTAAAGCATAATATTTAAATCGTTACTCTCTCATAAGATGTGATGTGTGATGTGACATGTTAGGAATCACAGTTCATCAAAGTAAAGTCACGAAGGGGCGCTTATGAATGAGATCCTGTTTTTAATTTCCGGACTCATAGTGGCGATAGCTATAACCACAGCGATTGAGTATTATAGAAACCTTGTTAAGGCTCGAGGGGAGTATGATAAGTCGAAGGATGCTTTCAGCGATCTTATATTAAGTTTTAGTAGAGAGCTTAAACGTATATCTGAAAAAATTGAGCGCATCTATTATAATGTTGAGATAGCAGGGCTTAAGGCTGGTGATTCTTTAAAAAAAGCTGAGGTTTTTGAAAAAGAGTTGCGTGATTTAAATGCAAAGATTATATCAGTGACAGAAGATTGCAAAAACCTTCATGCCAAACTTGTCGATGTTGATAAGCGAACTGGTGATATCGTTGCATCACATGAAACTCTAGTTGCCAGAATATCACACTTAGAGAATATAAAAACCGCACAAAATCTACCTTCAGTTATAGAAACCGGACTAGATGCAGCTATTCCAATAAGGCGGGACAAGGCGTTAGCACCACTGACAGAAACAGAATTAACTGTGTTAGAAACGTTGGCTAGGGAAGGCCCAAAAACGGCGCCTGAGATTAAGGATAAAATTAAACTGAGTAGAGAGCATACAGCCAGATTAATGAAGAAACTCTACGAAGAGGGATATTTGGATAGGGATTCCAATAAGATTCCCTTTAAATATAGCGTAAAGAAAGAAATGGAGAGGCTTTTAAAGAAAACTGAAACAAATGCTGTATAAATTCGCTTTGGCCTAGGTGAGTATACATTAAGGTATTTGCTGTTTAACAGTAGCATGAGAATAGCTGGCCACAATTTTATACTTAAGCCTTTTAGAAGAACCTGCCTTTATGAGCATTCCTTTACTTACCATTCTCGAAAGGTATGTTGCTACGGTGCTGAGGCTTACAGGTTCTTTAAACTCTTGTTCATATGCAACTTGGATATCTCTTGATGAAAACCAGCTCATAGGAAAATGCCGGTAAATAACTGTCAAAACCTTATCATACTTTGTTTCGTTAAAAGCTAAGGTGCCTCCTAGATTTTGTCTATCCATGGGGATTCCACCTAGTAGCTCTACTAAGTCTAAAATTCGAATAGCTTTTTCACGTGTAACAAACCCTTCAAAGGCGATGCTATATTTATTGCCTTCACTATCAAAAATTTCGATGCGCATCTTTCTCGCTGGCATTGGAAGAGGCTCCTAGCTTCTTCACTTTTTGTTACTTCACAAGTTATAGGTGTTGCGGTGAAAGAGTCCTATTAAAAAAAACAATTTTTATCCTTTAAAAAGAGAAAACACAAAAAAATGCAGAGGTTTTAGATCACAAACTTAACAATTCCCTCAAAAGCAAAATAAGAGAAAAACTCTTTATGCTGTTCTATATTCCAGTAGAAGCGAAGGGGCGGCTTTTTCGCTGTTAAGAAACAAGAAAAATTAAACAAATCGTCAAAAATGGGAGTAAAAGATACAGTAGAAAATAAATTTCACACGATCTTCACATTTTGCGAAAATTGATTAATATTTATGTCATCTCTACTAGCCCGAATGCATAATCTTTCAGGATGAAAATCATCTATAAGAAGGGAGACACCCCAACATTTCAAGTGGAGAGTTGAAAATAAACTGAAACAGAAGCAATTGTCATATTGTAATAAAATTCTTGGTTATATCCAAAAACTTTTACAATAATGCTTTTACTTTAATAGACTAAATAACCTTTTGGAGTATATTTCTTGGAAAATCAAAATAAAATTATTGTAATTTTAGAGTTTTCCAGTTGAAGCGAGGGGGTGTCTCCCTTTCTCCTTTCGCAACTTTTTTCTTCAAGAATTTTTAGGTTTTTTATGTTCTCTGTTCACTTTTCTGTATGGCATGCCTTATTTTGAATGCGCTAGTAACAGCGAAAAAGGAGGAGGATCAGATGAGCTATGCTAATGTACTCGACGAGGTGTTCAATAAAATTTTCAGTTCACTAACTGTCTTTAAGGATAGGGAAGTTCTCCGTCATGACTATGTACCAGGGCGGCTGCCGCATCGTGAGGAACATATAAGAAGGCTCGGGGAATGCGTTGCTCCTGTTTTGAAGGGGGCAAGGGGCTCCAATGTTTTTATTTATGGAAAAACAGGTACTGGAAAAACGGCTGTAACTAAGCATGTGCTTTCTCATTTGGAGTCAAAGGCAGAGTTAATAAAGGCGCCAGTTCGGTTCTGCTATGTAAATTGCCGGTTAGCTGGGACAGAGTATCGCATACTTTCAAGTTTATGTCAGCGTATTCAGTTGACGGTTCCTTTTACAGGATTATCAACGGGAGAAGTGTTTGAAAGGTTCAAGAGGCGCTTGAGCGCTCTTAAAACATTTTTTATTGTAGCCTTAGACGAGGTAGATGTTTTGGTGAAGTCTAGAAGCGACCTTCTACTCTATGAGCTCACAAGAATTAACGAAACACTGGTTCAGAGTAAAGTTTCCATTATTGGAATCTCGAACGACTTGAGGTTAAAAGAGTTTTTAGACCCGCGGGTTTTAAGCTCATTGAGCGAAGAAGAAATTGTCTTTAGGCCCTATGATGCTGGAGAATTACGTGATATACTTTCAGAGAGGGCCCGAACGGCCTTTAATGAGGGGGCCTTAAGTGATGGAGCCCTTAACCTTTGCGCTGCGCTTGCTGCTGCTGAACACGGGGATGCAAGGCGAGCTCTTGATCTACTTCGAATGGCTGGGGAGGTTGCAGAGCGAAAGGAGGCAAGAATTGTTACAGAGGATCATGTCCGAGAGGCTGAGAAACTTATTGAGCATAACCGTGTTGTTGAAGCTATAGCCAACCTTACCTTACACTCAAAGCTTGTAATGTTAAGCGTTTTGCATCTGGTTAGGGCTAATGGTTGCCGGGCGATTACAGGCGACATATATGATGTCTACAGTGAGCTTTGCAGTGAGTTGGGAGTAACTCCTTTAACACAGAGACGAGTCAGCACCTTAGTTAATGAACTTGATTCATTGGGTTTGCTTAATGCGCAGGTTATAAGTATGGGGAGGTATGGAAGAACTAAAAAAATAAGGTTAGAAGTAACGCGTACGCTTATTAAGGAAGCCTTTGCTAGTGACATTAGGCTTGGAAGATTGATTGATTATGAGCCTAAGCGCCTATCAGAAGCTTCGAGTGGTAGGAATTGAGGATGGAAGTTTTGTAAAGGAAGTTAACAAAAAGGCCCTGTTATCATTAGTCCTTTTTCACGGTTTGAAAATTGAAGATGCAAGATTCGCTTGGATAAAAGTTGACGGTTTAGATGCTACTTCTAAGGTGGTTAAGGCTCTAGATGGGTGGAAATTTGATGTGGTTATTCTTGCAGGAGTTTCCTTTGGGGGTTTCAATTTAATTGACCCAGCGGTTATTAATGATAAACTGGGAAAGCCAATAATTGTTGTGTCTAGAACTAAGCCCAAAAATGAGGCTGTTAAACGCGCTCTTAAGAGGCATTTCAGAGATTGGGAAATACGCTGGAAGGTGTTTGAAAAGCTCGGTTCTGTATTTAAGGTAAAAGTGGATGGCAGGCCCCCAATTTTTATTGAAACAATCGGAATTGATTCTGATTCAGCCTCTAAGTTAATAAGGGCGCTTTCTGTATACGGCAAAGTGCCAGAGCCCATACGTGTTGCAAGGCTTATTGCGCGGGGCTTATCTTAAGCGAATGGAATTAATTGTAAATTCAATGTTTGCAAATTCAATACAGGAACTAAACCTGGTGTTGGCACAAGCCCAAGTCTCCGCATATACTCAGTTTGCTCTTGCCAACAACCCGAATTAACAATTATAACCCCTCTATAGTTGGAGTAACCCAAAGTATGTATGTGGCCGGCGTGGAAAACGTCTGGAACACGCTCTATGACTAGAAAGTCTTTATTTTCAGGCGATATTGGAGTTTTTCCGCCGTATATTGGGGCTAGATGTCGCCCTTGCAGAAATAGTGTCATAGCTTTCTCCGGCTGTTTATATTCTAAGCCTGGAACTGTTGAGATAACATCGTCAAGGCTTCTTCCATGATACATGAGGACCTCAACTTTGTGTAGGCTTAAATAACATGGGTCGCCTAGGGAGCATATCTTCCTAGTTTCCTGCATTGGTTCGAGGTAATCTTCTGATATGGGCGGCTGTGGTAAGGCTTTTCGCGGAGCATCATGATTTCCTGGAATGATTATTACTTCAATGTATTCTGGAATCTGCCCGATTAACTTTGCCGCCAGCCTGTATTGCTCGTATACATCTTTTACTGCCAACTCCTTCACTTGATTCGGATAGACACCTATTCCATCCACGATGTCTCCAGCAATTAGAACGTATTTCACGTGGCTGGCAATTTTCCTCATTTCCTCATTTCCGTATTTTCCATTTAACCAGGAAATAAAGCGTTCAAAAGCTTTCCTCTGGAATTTTACGCTGCCCATATGCATATCGGAAGTTAGGACGGCGTATACTGGAACTGGAGCCTTATTTTGAGTTTTCTGGGGGATGTCAGGCAACATTATATCTTCAGCGATTAACAGATTTCCCCTGATCTTTGTAACGCTTAAACATACAACTTGGTCTAGCAGAAGCATTGTAGCCTTTTTTCTCGTTTCCTGAGATGCATTATTTGGAACAAGTACAGTTGCGTTGGCATATAAATCCTCAACTGTCAGAAATATTCTTTGATTACTTTCCCTTTTCTCTGTAATCATTCCTATTATTTTCAGCTTCGCTCCCGCGGGAGCCTTTAAGGCCTCTATAATGGAAGCTGCACTTTGTGCATCTATACGCTGTCGTAAAAGCTTTTCAACGCGCTTAAACCTGTCTCTAAAATATTCAAGATAATCCCCTAATGTTCCAGCTGAACTTAGTTTGTCTCCTGGGTTCTCAATTATATTTATTTTCGCTTCAACCTCTTTAGCGTAGGGGCGGAAAAGTTTCTTTCCTTCAAGTAATTGTACCTGCTGTGTATCTTGGCCTTGCAGCTGCGGCTTAGGCGAAGTTTGAGGAAGTTCCAGGCTTTTTGTCTGACCAATAGTTTCCTCAATTGTCTCTGCTTTTTTAATAATTTCTTCTAGAAATTCCCTTTCAATGAATAGAGGCTTAATTTCCAAGGTGTCTATTTTTTCTAGAGCCTTATTCATGACTCCGACAGGGTCCTCCATTGAAGCAAGTTTGCTTAAAAATTCGAAAGCGTCTTTGTTAAGCTGATAGCCCGCATTGATGGTTATTTCAACAGCTTTTTGCAGCTTCTCCACACTGCTCATAGCTTTAAGCATCTCCAATTCTGCATTTTTGGGATCACCACTAAGCCTTCTCCTTCATCTCCTAAAGTTTCAGCCAGACCCTTTAAATATAAGTGGGCAGTTAGGGCGGCAGTTAGAGCGTCAATTTCATGTGCTGTTAAGTTTCGCTCCTTTAGGCTACCTTCTAACCCCATCTTCTCAAAGATTTTTTGCACATCTCTCCAATTTTTCCATGGCATACCTAAAGCCTTTCTAGTTGAAGCGGGGTGCACTTCTATTGTTTTTAAGCCCTTTTCAGTTATTAACTTGTTTAAGTTAGTCGCGCGGAGAGTTAAGGCTTTCATGCCCGGGAAGGCTGGTGGGAAAACTCGATATCCCATTTTAATTAATTCCCTGTCTGCTTTTCGCAGAAATCCCTCTTTCGGAGGTTTTAGAGGAGCATCGATTGCCACAATTTTTGGCTTAATGGATAATACTTTCTCCAAGATTTCCTTGTTTGTGTAAATTATAGAGGCGTACACTCTTTTACCTGTTAGAGCAGCTAACCCAGTGGGGTTCTCCTCTTTCCCTGCCAGGTCTAAACCGATCAAAGTTTTGCCTTGCAATATTAACACTTAGACTAAGTTTATAAATTATTTTTGTTTAAATCTATCAAAAGCGTATATTAAATCCTTAATGGCGGTTTATATGGGAGATGTTCGTAGGGTTCAGCAAACCCAAGGCGGTTCCTTCTTCATTTGTATACCCAAAGAATGGGCTGAACGACGCGGATTGAAACGCGGATCAATAGTCACAGTAAGCGAGACAAGCGACGGCAAACTCCTTATAGACCTTGAACATGGTGCTCTTCACCCCCCTAACACTGTTATTTTGAAACCAGGACCATATCTAGGCCGCGAGATTATAGGTAAATACCTGCTCGGTTTCGATATCATACGCGTAGAAGGTGAAAATCACATAAGCCTTGAAATGCGAGAGAATGTTAAAAAAACTGCAAGACGCTTAGTTGGACTTGAAATTGTTGAGGAAGACTATTCAAAAATTGTTTTGCAATGTCTGCTTGAGCCCTCCGGTTTTCCACCTGAAAAGATCATGCGACGTGAGTATAACATCGTCGCAGGCATGCATCGGGATGTCTTCAATGCATTAATAAGCGCAGATGCTCACCTAGCCAAAAGTGTCATTGCAAGAGATGAGGAGGTGAACAGGCTATATTTTTTACTTGTGAGGATCTTACGGACAATAATTCAAAACCCAAGTTTGACAGAAAGTTTAGGAATAAAACCCATTGAATGCTTAGATTATCGTTTAGCAGGAAGCCTTGTAGAATCTATAGGTGATGAATGTGTACGAGCAGCCCTTAAGGTCGGCGAACTAAAAGGTTTAAAACTAACAGAAGACCTAAACAAGCTACTAACAGAATTTAACGATGCATGCTACATGGCGCATGAAAACGCTGTAAAAGCCTTCTTCACAGACGACGCCGGACTAGCCGAAGATGTTAGAGGCATGCGTGAAAAAATCGAAACTACTTTAAACGCTATTGAAAACAACGCTAAAAAACAAAGCCCAAACATAATGCCGTACTTCTTGGCAGCTATATCAAGAATACAGCAAATTTACGAACACAGCATTGACATTGCGGATCTAGCTATGCCTAAAAAATGAAAATTTAATCAAACGAGTTATCACGAAAAATAGGCTAACAATAAGGAACATTTGAGCCAGGCGAAAATTATTCAGCTTTAGAACACTTTTTATCCAATGTAAAAACACTTTTAGGCGAGGAGATAATCCATTTTCGTTTGCCGGGGTGGCGGAGCGGTTATCGCGCTGGCCTCGAGATCATAAACTTACATTATGTGGGCTGGAAAGCCAGTGGGCCTTCGGGGCTCGCAGGGGTTCGAATCCCCTCCCCGGCGCCACAATTTTGAATAAAATCCCCCTACAAAATATCGCCTACTGGAACATTATTTCTACTCTTAAGTTTATTGAAGAAGCACGGATGCTACTGTGAGTCTAGTAGCGTACAGTTACATAGCTTCTATTCATTTCGTGTCTTTCAATCCAAAAAGTATATAAGTGAAAATTAAATTTCGCTGATTTCTAAAATGGCGTGGTAACATGGCTCAGAGTGTAGAAGCCTATAAAGAATTCTTCGAAAGCAACGTTATTCCACCTGCCTGGAAAGATAAAGTATGGGATAAAAGTGAATTTAAAAAATTTTATGATGACACCGTAAAGAATAAGCAAGCTATGGAAGCGTGGTGGGATAAGTGGGCGGAGGAGCTTTTCTGGTTCAAAAAATGGGATAAGACGCTGGATGACAGCAAACCCCCATTTTACAAGTGGTTTGTGGGCGGAGAAGTAAACTTGGCCTATTTGGCCACAGATTGGCAGATTGAGAAGGGAAAGAAGAACAAATTGGCTCTAATATGGGAAGGCGAGCCTTGGGATGAAAAATTAAAGCAGCCTAAGGAAGTTAAAAAATTCACCTATTACGATTTATTCAGAGAGTCAAACGTCATCAGTTATGCTTTGAAAGAGAAATTAAAAGTTCGAAAGGGTGAAATTTTAACGTTTTATTTGCCTATGATTCCTGAACTTCCGTTATACATGCTTGCTGTTCAAAGATTAGGTGCGGAGCACAGCGTAGTTTTCAGCGGATTCAGCGCTGAAGCACTGGCGAGCAGAGTTTTAGACAGCGGTTCGAGGATAATAGTCACGGCAGACGGGCTCAATAGGAGAGGTAAAATATTAGACTTAAAATCCATAGTTGACGAGGCAGCGAAAATATGTGAGAAAGAAGGCCATAAAGTGGAAAAAATTGTGGTTGTGAAACGAGCCGGAAACACTGTAAATTGGATTGAGGAAAGAGATGTTTGGCATTACGACTTAGTCGCAGATGTTCCTCCAAATATTTATGTTCCAGTTGAAAGGCAGAGGGAAGAAGACTCAGCCTTCATCCTTTACACGTCAGGCACCACTGGAACTCCAAAAGCCGTTCAACATTCTGTAGCTGGCTACGCTGTAGGCTTGTACGCCACTATGAAAATGCTCTTTGATGCACGTGACGATGATATCTTTTGGTGTACAGCAGATGTCGGTTGGATAACGGGCCATTCTTATGTTGTATATGGGCCGCTCATATCAGGCGTAACCACAGTGATTTACGAAGGATCGCCTGATTATCCCGAGCCTGACAGATGGTGGGGCATAATAGAGAGATATGGGATAACATTATTCTACACAGCGCCAACGGCCATTAGAATGCTTATGAAGTTTCCAGAGGAATACGTCAAAAAACATGACATGTCAACCCTGCGTATAGTTCACACAGTAGGGGAGCCCATAAACCCTGAAGCATTCCTCTGGTATTTCAGAAACCTGGGAAGAGAGGATGTCGTGGCTTCAAGCGCATGGTGGATGACTGAGACAGGTCACATAATAACTGGGCATTTTCCAGGTCTAGGGAGGATATTTCCCCTTAAGCCAGGAACAAATGGTTACCCAATACCAGGCGTCAGGGTGGACGTGGTGGATGACGATGGAAATCCATGTCAACCCGGAGTCAGAGGATACTTTGTCATAACCTCACCGTGGCCAGGGATGCTTGAAACTTTATATAAAAACCCGCAAAGGTACATCGACGCGTACTGGTCAAGGTTCAAGGGGAAAATGTACTTTTACACGGGAGATTTCGCTGTTAAAGACCAGGATGGTTATATATGGGTGTTGGGAAGAGCCGACGACGTCATCAAAGTGGCAGGCCACAGAATAGGGACAGCTGAAGTTGAGTCAGCTCTCGCCAGACATCCAGCCGTGGCTGAAGCGGCATGTATTGGAAAAAGTGATCCTGTAAAAGGACAGGTGCCAGTTATCTTCACAGTTCTTAAAAAAGGTTTTCCAGCAAGTCCAGAATTCGAAAGTGAGCTTAAGAAATACCTAAGAACCACCATTGGACCGATAGTTGCGTCAGACGCCATAATAGCCTTTGTTGAATCTGTTCCCAAGACCAGAAGCGGCAAGATTATGAGGAGACTATTGAGGGCGGTTGTGGAGGGGGCAGCTCCAGGAGACATTACAACACTTGAAGATGGAGTGGCTGTAGAAGAAGCGAAGAAAGCCTATGAAACCATTAAAACAGCCATTGAAGCCAAATAAACCCCTTTAGCTCTACAACTCTTTTAGGGATAAACTCTATTTATTGTTCTCGGAAATGGCAGCGTCTCACGTATATGCTTTAGTTTACATATCCACATGACTGTTCTTTCTACACCCAGCCCGAACCCGGAATGTGGCACGGCACCATACCTCCTCAAATCAAGATACCACTCATAAGCCTTCTTAGCCAAGCCGAATTCCTCTATTCGCTGTTCCAATAACTTTAAATCGTGTATCCTCTGACTTCCGCCAATTATTTCGCCATAACCCTCTGGAGCCATAAGGTCAGCGCATAAAACCACATTGGAGTTTTCAGGGTCTGGCTGCATATAGAAGGCTTTAGCCTTAGCTGGATATCTGTGAACGAAAACAGGCTTTTCGAATTGCAAAGAAATAAACCTTTCATGAGGCGCTCCAAGGTCTTCACCCCACTCTATTTGGAATCCAGCCTTCTGCAGCATATCCACAGCCTCTGTATAACTCACTCTTTCGAAGGGCGGTGTAACTTTATGCAGAGGCTTTATGTCTCTTTTTAACGTTTCAAGCTCTCTACGCCTCTTTTCAAGCACAGTGCTGACAATATATGTCACCATTTCCTCTTGAAGTTTCAAGTTCTCTTCAAAATCGCAGAAAGCCATTTCAGGCTCAACCATCCAGAACTCCGTCAGGTGCCTCGGGGTTTTCGACTTCTCAGCTCTAAATGTAGGTCCAAAACAGTAAACTTTGCCGAAGGCAGCTATCATTGCCTCAGCATAGAGTTGGCCACTTTGGGTTAGATAGGCTTTCTCTCCAAAATATGGAACTTCAAAAAGCGTTGTTGTCCCCTCAACAGCTGAGGGAGTGAAAATCGGGGCGTCTGTTAAGACAAAGCCTCTGCCATCGAGGAAGTCTCTGCAGGCCTTAACAACTTCGGCTCTAATCCTAAGGACTGCCATCTGCCTTGGGCTTCTTATCCAAAGCTGCCTATAGTTCATAAGAAAGTCAATGCCATGTTCCTTTTTTGCTAAGGGATACTCCCTTTCCGCCAAATGAACTATTTTCAAATCCTTAACCCTTATTTCGTATCCCCCAGGTGCCCTCTTATCCTCTTTAACTATGCCTCTAATCATGATAGAAGACTCTTGAGTGAGATCTTCCGCATCTTTAAAGACTTTTTCACTTACTTCGTCTTTGTGAATAGTGGCTTGAATAAACCCTGTTCCATCCCTTACAATCATGAATTGCACCCCGCCGCTTGAACGTTTAGTAAAAAGCCAACCTCTTATCTCCACTTCGTTTTCTGTGAGTTTTCCATCTAAAATGTCGCTTATACTCACTAGCCACAGCCTCCTTCAAAGTCTTCAGAATTAGCTCTAAAATATCGAGTAAGAACTTTCAGAGATTTAAGTGTGGTTAAAGTGCCCACCTTGCACTTTTAATCCCACATATCAGACGCTTCTTTTATTTTAAATCTTTTTCCCCTCGCCAATGGGATGCTGTTAATAAATCTTTAAAATCAGTAGTGCTTATATCGAGCTTTGCCCGCTTGAAACAGTTTCCTGTTTCATATTTGCATGTTAACCGTTTAATTGAAAGGGCTTCAGCTAATTTTACCAGCTATAAAGGCGATAAGGCCTATAAAAAACCATAATAAAACATGTTTTTTCACTTTTCTTGCGTTCTCACGTGAATAATCTTTTAAAAGCATGATTGACGCGGAAATAAGCCCTATGTCCGTTATCGCCACTAAAGGAACAAACCAGAATGAAACTAAATGTAAAAATGGCGGCAGTGGGGTTAATATCACTGCAAGCAGATAAAATGTGACCGCAGCCACTGCTGCTTTCCTTTCACCATAAGAGACAGCCAAAGTCTTTACATTCCGCGCCTTATCTCCAGGCACATCCACTATTCCTTTGGTTATCTCTCTGCCTGTGTTTGAAAGAAAAACCATGGTTGCAAAAATAAAAACACTAGCCCTTAATTCATTTGTTACAGCTATGCTTCCATAAATAAACGGGGCAGAAACGCATGCACTTACTAGAAAATTGCCTAGAAGTCCGGTACGCTTTCCTACAGTTACATAAGTTATAGAGGTAAACCAAAAAAGCACAGCTGTTATGAAGCACAAAATATTGGCTGCGTTTGTTAAAAAGGCTGCTATAAACCCCGCTACTGAAAGCAAAAATGCAAAGGCCAACGCCTCTTTAGGCTTTATTAAACCACTAGGAATAGGTCTTTCAGGTTCATTAACGGCGTCTATTTCCCTATCATAGTAATCGTTTACAACCATTGAAGCTGCTGTAAGGAAGAATCCAGTTAAAAACCCATAAGTTAAATTTAAACCAAAACCCTTTAAAGACTCTGAGTTTGCAAGAGTTGCTCCAACTATAACTGCAAATCCCATCATTAAACAGTTTGGCAGGCGCATTATCCGTATGTACCCTAAAAACTTTTTCATGCCGCTCAAGCCTTGGAAGTACATAGATTCTGTTTTAGTTATAAAATTCGCGCATAAACATGCTTGATAAGCATATTGTCTTTATGGATTGTTTAGATAACGTCTTTCACGTTAGAGCCCTTGGACAAGAAAGGATAAAGGCCGTAAACCAAGTAAGCGAGTAATATTGCTAAGAAATTGCTGGAAAATATTGGTCGGCGTTTCTTTTACCTTTTACGCTTTAAACCACTTAAAAATCACGTATCTTACTGTGTTTCTTTCTAAATCTGGAACTGCGATTATGAACCTTTTCCGCACTGTTGTAGCAAGTCTACCAGCCTTTACGATGTCTGTTGCTGTAATTTGGGAGGAAGCTTTTTTAACAGAGACCATGTATGGAGCATGTTCTATTCCAGGTCCATGCTTATAAACTGCAAAGTCGCATCCAAATTTTATTCCAGGTGTAACTATCAGGCCGCTTTCCCTCAAGTCTCGATAAACAGCATATTTCTCTTCAAATTCTTCATATAGGCTTCTGGCTTTTTCCCGTAGCTTTTTTAGGCCTACTTTATGCCTTTTCTCTTTCTCGTAAACTGTTATTATTCCCTTTTCAGCAAGGTATAGTCCTTCCATTAGGTCAAGGATTAAGGGAACTGTAAATTCTGGGATTTTTGGCTTTGGTATGCCTAAAGGTTTGCCATAATATCCTATTTTATAAAGTTCGGAGCCTTCTTCTGCGTTCCAAACAACCAAGAAGTTTTCGATTAACTCTACGTGGATTTTTTTAGGCATTTTTTCTCCTTTCTACATTATGAATGCTAGAACTCTCGCTGCGTCTGCGGCGTCTTCAGCTTTGTCCGCTGTGTCCTCAAGGAGCTGCAGTATATCCCTTAAGAGGATTAGTGCAGGAATTTCAAGTTTGATGTTTAGTATTTTAATCTCCAGCGTTCTGTACAATTCATCCACTGAGCGTTCTGCTATTTCCACTTCGCCTGCCTTTTCCATTGCTTTTGAGGAGCTGTAAGATAAAACCATCATTGTTTCCCTGAGCTTAACAACAGTTTCTAAAGATGCCTCTGCCAGCTTTAAAAGATCTTTTTTAATGTCTAGGGGGACGTTCCAGTCATGTTCCATTATTTCTATGAGGCGGAAGGCAAGCCCCTCGGAGAAGTCGGCAATTTCGCTAGAGAGGTCTGTGAACCTTAAAAAGTCTTCTCTACTTAATAGTACAGCACCTATTTCAGCAAGCTCCTGTGAAACCAACCGTTTAGCATTTTCAGCCTCTTCTTCGCCTACTCTGATTTCATGATAAATCTGCCTAGCTTTTGCCTTTTCATTTTTTACGAAACATTCGATCATTTGGGGAACCTTGCGGGCAACTTCTAACACCTTTCTTAAGTGTTCTTGACAAGAGCTTAACGCTCTACGTTTAGCACGTTCTTCAGTCTCTGCTGGAAGCACCAACTCTTCTCCCCGCCGCAAAACAGCCACAGTTTTCTAGACATAATAGAAGGGAAGTGTTAAAAAAGATAACGAAAGTTGCCGCTAAATAGATGTACCTAAATCTTCAAAGTTAATTTTTTTGCGGAAATATTTATGTAAGAGATCCGGCACGCTGACAATGCTTTGTCTAACTTGTTTCCAAGTATCGCGGTCGCGAACTGTTACAGTTTCATTATTTAGGGTTTCGTAATCAACTGTTACCCCCAAAGGTATACCTGCCTCATCTGCCCTTGCATAACGCCTTCCAATAGATCCAGCCTCATCATATTCCACTGTAAAGCCTTCATCGACAAGAGTCTTATACACCTGCAGTGCCTTTTCACGCAAGCCATCCTTACTTACAAGCGGGTAAACGCCAACTTGAACAGGGGCTATATCTCTTGGAAAGCTAAGTATAACCCTCCCGTCTTTCTCGCGATATGCATGTTCAAGGGTAACATAAACAAGCCTGTCAGATCCGAAACTTGGCTCAACAACATGAGGTATAAAGTGCTTTCCTCTCTCTTGAACTAGGGCGTTTGTTATGTTCACATGTTCTGGCATAATCCTATGCTCTCCTAGCATGTAATACCCTTTTTGTCTTAAGGATGCCTCTACTGTTTCCGGATCCGCTTGTGAAAGCATTGCAGCTATTTTCTGTGCCTCTCCCTTAAAAGCTGGACCGAGACTCGACATAATTGGCATTACACATTTCTTCTCTCTTTCAACTGGTTTTTCATATTCCTTAAACACTTGCATATCTACGCCGCTGAATTTCATATGCTGACTTAAATCGTAGTCTGTTCTATATGCATGACCTGAAACTTCAACCCATCCCCAACGTTCAACATAAACTTCTTGGTCAAAACTCTGTATGGAATAGTGGGCGCGCTCCCATGGAAGCTTCTCAATGAACCTTTGTTTTTCAGCTGGAACGCCTAAATCAATTAAAAGTTTCTTGGCTAGAGCCATAAAGGCAGATTGCCAATCGGCTTTAATGAATTCTTTTTCCAGAGCTTCTTTAACTGTAACTTCCACTGCTTCTTCTGAACCCTTAAGTCTTTTTTCTGCTAAAACTAGCCTAAGCTTTTCATTTTCAAGCTCTTTTAGAATGAAACAGTTAGGGTTTTCGGGGTCGAAGAAAAATTCAATGTCTATAATGGTGAATTCTCTCAGCCTAAGTAAGCTTTGCCTCGGCGAAATTTCATTTCTTAAAGCGTGTCCTATCTGCATGGCTCCAAATGGGAGTTTTTCTCTGGCCGATTCATAGAGCCGCTTAAACTCTACAAATATCCCTTGCGCAGCCTCAGGCCTTCCATAGCCGACAGCCTTTGAATAGGGGCCAATGGTTGTTCTAAACATAGTTAAAAAAAACTTCGGAGGGCCGAATTTTCCACCGCAATCTGGACAGTTTATTTCCTTCTCTTCCAAGAACTTTCTTAAATCCTTCAAGCTCATCTTTTCAGCTTCAGATGAGCTTATTTTTGCTGTTTCTTGGAGCAAGTGGTCTGCCCTAAATCTTCTTTTACACTTTAGACATTCCACCATGGGCTCTCTGAAGTTTTCAACGTGGCCTGACGCTTCAAAAACCTTGCTTGGAGCTATTATTGGCCCTTCTATCTCAAATATTCCTAGTTTGTTAACGAAGAATTCTCTAACCTTGTTTTCAATTCTCTGTTTAAGCTTTGCCCCCAAGTGGCCGTATGTTACAAAACCGCTGGCGCCTCCGTATATTTCATAAGATTGCCAGAAGAAACCTCTTCGACGAGCCAGTTCGCTGATTATTTCGAATTTGTCATGAGTTTTTTGTTGTTTGCTCAATTTTTCCCCTCTTCTAAGCATTAAATTGTTGAGAACTTTAAAGCTTCCTCTGTAATAAATTTTCAAGGCTGAATTTTTCGGTTCGAATTGTTAAATAAAGGAATGCCACTATTTTAACGGTAAAGCTAAAATTTTGTTCATGTTTTCGTTATCGTAGCTAAGTGTCTTATGATATGATAGCCAAATAGGTTTAAAAGCATGACAACATTCACGTATTTGAAGTCAAGAAAAGAACCTTAATTTAGTTTAGAATTATCCTTTTTGGCGTAGGGAGATTTTGACATAGAACTTAATAAGCTGGCTTGCAATTAAGAAGACAAAAGCAGTGTGGTAAGCTTGCCTAAGATAAAAATAGCCATAGTTGGCGTAGGTAATTGCGCCTCTGCACTGGTTCAGGGGCTCAAATATTATGGCGGCTTTGAAAGCGAGAAAGAATCTCTGGGGCTTCGCAACTTATTGTTAGGGGGATTTCATCCGAGAGACATCCAGATTGTAGCAGCATTCGACATCGATGAGCGGAAAGTTGGTAAAGATTTGTCTGAGGCCATTTTTGCACAACCCAATATAGCCCCAAAAATAATAAATGTGCCTCCTTCCGGTGTAACTGTTCTTAAAGGTCCAGTCCTAGACGGGATTGGAAAATACACTGAGAGTGTGGTGCGGTTATGCACTATGCCTGAAGTTGACGTTGCAGAGGTTTTACATGAGTCTGAAGCTGAAATTGTGCTTAACCTTTTACCGAGTGGTGCAGTCAGAGCCGCTGAATGGTATGCAGCTGAATCTCTAAAAGCTGGATGTGCTTTCGTTAATGCTGCGCCTACTTTTTTGGCAAGTAGCCCTGCTTGGGCTGTAAGGTTCGAAGAGGCCGGGCTTCCAATTGTAGGTGATGATTTGATAGACCAAGTGGGAGCAACTACGCTGCATAAGACGCTGCTTAAACTTCTGTCCAATCGTGGTGTACGTATTACTGAAACATACCAGCTTGATGTAGGTGGAGGTACCGAGTCACTGGATACGCTGGAGCGAACTCGAGATGTTAAGAGGACAGTTAAAACGATGTCTGTGAAGTCAGCTATCCCCTACGAAACTGATGTGGTAGCTGGATCAACGGATTAT
This sequence comes from Bathyarchaeia archaeon, assembly GCA_038871175.1. Lineage (GTDB taxonomy): Archaea > Thermoproteota > Bathyarchaeia > Bathyarchaeales > Bathycorpusculaceae > JAVZIQ01. The sequence continues at coordinate 64,895 of JAVZIQ010000001.1, forward strand.
GTGGATTTCCTTCAGAATAGACGCGACAGCTTCTTTTGGATTAAAGGCTTTTACTTCTGTAATACACCATTACAACTAGACATTCGACTTTCAACAATAGACGCTCCAAACGCTGGTTCAGTTCTTTTAGATGTTATTCGAGCGGTTAAGATTTGTTTAAACCGAAAGCTTAAAGGTGCTATTCTGCCCATATGCGCATACGCCTTTAAACATCCCCCTAGTTTGGTATCTATTGAAACAGCTGAGAAAATGTTTGAGGAATTCATATTTCAATACAGCTAATGTTTAGCTCTACTTTTTTGTGTTTTGTAATTGGCTCATTAATCTTTCAACTAAGCCAGCTTTTGCCAACCTATTTTTTAGAAAATTTATTGTTTCCACGGGGGTTGGATCTATCTTTCGTAATAAGGCAAGATAGATGCTGGTAAAGTCTCCTATTGTTGTTGTTGAAAGCATTTTGGCTAATTTCCCTTTGCCAATGCTCCATACCTCCAAGACTTTGACCCTTTTTTCATGTAATATCTCTTTAGTAGCCTCGATTCTGTGGCGAATCTCCATGGGCTCATCTACGTCTCGAATAAATATAACTGAGAAGTGCACAGCAAGTTTTTCTGCTGATTCCCAGCCTACGATCTCATTGTGGTTTAGTTCAGGAAAAACCTCCCATTTTGAGATAATCTTACCGTTTTCGTTAAATTGCTGCTTAAACCGCTGAGCTACTGAGCGGTAAAATCCAAACCCGTAAACAACAGGAACTGTATCTTTTATTTCTGAGGCTAATTTTTTAGAAAAATTTTCACATAGAGGCTTATGAGGCGAATTTTCACTCGCAACTTTTCTAACAACCTCTATGGCTTCAGAAATCTCCTCTTTCACATTTGAAATTATCCCCAGCTTTTCTAAAATTATTAGAATCGGGACATAAAGGTATGGAAAGGCAGCGCGTGGGGGTATACCCTCTGGAACTTTTATGTATGGTATTTTCATTTTCCTTGCTAAATGCAACAGAAGCCCGCCAGAGCTTATGCAGACAATCATGCTTCTCCTTTTCAATGCCTCAACGAAAGCGCTTAAAGTCTCTTCAGTGTCTCCGGAATAGCTGGCAATAAAAATTAGCGAGTTTTTGTTTATATATGCTGGAAGGGAGTATTCATGGCATACTTCTACTGGAATTTTTTGCCTGTCCCACATCCAATCTTTTAGTTGTTCGCCACCGATTGCGGAGCCACCCATGCCTGCTACAGCAACTATTTTTGGCCTCGGATATTTAACGGTAAATTTCTCTGCAATTTCTGCGGCTTTAACGTAATGGTCTGCAACATTTGTGCAAAATGACAGCATCTTACCTTTATCTATTTTCTCTATTTCCTCTAGATTGTCTAAAAACTCTTTATCAGCCAACAACTGCACCATATAATCTGTTTTATTTTTAATCTTTTTAGCTTTTAAGTAAGGAAATGAAAAACGTTACATGTCTGTATGCCTAAGATAGTCTTATAACATTAGTGCGCGTGGGAGTTTGTACGGAAAGAGGGTTTCAATAGCTATACCTGCATCTGTTGTTTCAGACGTCCCACATTTACGTGAAAAAACCTTTAAAATTGGCCTGATAGGTCGGGCGGCGGCAATTTTTGGTGTTGAAGAAATAATAATATACAAGGATGCACCGAAGGCAAACCAAAAAAACGACATGGAGCTGATTGCCACACTGCTAAATTACATGGAAACGCCTCAATACCTCCGTAAGAGGCTTTTTAAAATAAGGCCGGAGTTACGCTACGCAGGGATACTCCCACCACTTCGAACGCCGCATCACCCTTTAAAAAAACGGACAGAGGATTTAAAAGAAGGCGAATACCGAGAGGGAGTTGTTTTTTCCAAATCAAGGAAAGGAGTGTTCGTCGACATTGGCGTTGGAAAGCCAGCTTTAATACCAGACTTGCATGTACCTATAGGAAAACGAGTAACCGTGAAAGTTATAGAGGTTGGTGAGCAGGTTTTAGCGAACTTATCGGATAGACAAGAAATCCCCCATTATTGGGGTTATAGCGTAACTGCATGGGAAGGTTCCCTAGGGGAACTTGTCAGTAGTTGGAAGTTTGAATTAAAAATAGCAACTTCCAAGTATGGCGTTATATTTTCACACATAATCGACGAATTAGCTCAAAAGGTAAAGGGTGTAAAGACAGTTCTAATGGCCTTTGGGTCTCCATCAAAAGGCCTTTATGAGATTATTAAAGATGAGGGACTTAACTTAAAAGATATTTTTGATTTCGTTGTTAACACTATTCCCGGACAGAAAACGGAAACTGTACGCACAGAAGAGGCTCTTATAGTTTCATTAGCTGTTTTCAATTGTTTTTGGTTTAAGGTTTAAATGTTTGTCTTAGTTATCTGCATTTATGTACTTTGATGTCGTTATGCCATTGGTTCTTTTCGCAGTCACTTCAGCAGCAATTTTTTGGAGTGACAAAACTGCTAAAAAGTTGAAGGCTGCTTTTGAAGAAAGGGAGTTCGGCGTCCGCGATGTTATAATGCTTATAATCGCGATAGTAGTTATTGTTTCAGTTATAATTTTTATTCCTCACATAGCTGTTATGACCGTATTTCTCTTTGCATACTCTATGCTTCTCTTTTTATTTACTTATATTTTCTCGGATTTTCATAAAGCTAGGGCGCAGCTTTTTTGCGTGCTTTTTCTTATTATTAGCCTTACAGCAGCCTCAATTAGCCTTTTAATTTCAGCCTCAAACGTTATTTTTATTTATGGAGGGTCAGCCTTCCTTTGCCTTTTTGGACTTGCATTTGCAGGGTTAGTATATGAGGAGAAAAGAGGCGGTTCGAATGAACGTTGGTATCTGGCTGTGTTGCCGCCTGCCGTTTTCGTTATCTTGTATGTTTTTTTCAGCGGAACCTCAATATGGTATCCGTTCCTTTTAGATTTGTATGGTGGAGTTTTCGCAGTCTTAATAATCCTTTATCTAGGAAGCCTTTTCACATGGAGAACATCCATGATTTTCGTTAGTCTTCTAACTGCTGTGGATATTTTTCTTGTTTTTGTAACTGGAAGCATGGTCTCTGCTGCTAAACATGTTTCAGTACTTAGGCTGCCAGTTTTGATTACCCTGCCCACTTTTCCAGTTATTGCAGCTGAAGGAGGAGCGCTTTTTATGTCTCTTGGCTTAGGGGATTTTTTCTTTGCAGGTCTCATTGCAGTGCAAACTCTAAATAGGTATGGAAAAACCCCTGCGTTTTTATCTGCTATTGCAATGTCCTTATCATTTTTTATTTTTGAAATGTTAATCCTGAACTTAAAATTGAAGGTTTTCCCAGGCACTTTAATGATTATCTGCGGGTGGTTGGTCTTTATGAGCTTTAAAGCTGTTAAAAGTAAACTTACAAGTCCTCCTCTGAAATGACCCTTATCCCATTTTTCTTCAATATAATTGTGGTTATTCCATCGCCTTTAATGGTTCTTCCAGTAAAAGATCCATCATATATGCGGCCACATCCACATGAGGGGCTTCCTTGCTTCAAAATAGCCTCTTTTGCGTTGAATAATTTTGCCAGCTTTAAAACCTGCCTAGTCCCCTGCAAAAAGTTTTCAGTTACATCCTTTCCTGACTTCGTTATGGCTCTTCCTTCTTTTAGCTCAACAGGCTCTCTTGGTGTTGGTAAGCCGCCCAGTTGTTCTGGGCATGCAGGGATCAACACTTCAGTTTTTAATAATGCCGCAACCTTTTTATTGTATGAATCTCTGCCGTTGTATCGGCATTCCAACCCGAGCAGGCATGCACTGCAAATTTTCATAGTTCAGTAATCTTTTCAAACCTAAATTAACTTTTTTACAAAGAGTTGTTTGATTCGCGGTTTAGCCGAATAGGGCTCCGAGTCCTTCTAGGGCAGCTTCTTCTCTAGCTTTTTCCTCTTCTTCCTTCTTTTTCTTCTCTTCCTCTTTTGGTTTTGCTTCTGCTGCTGGAGCTGCCTCAGGTGACACCGTGGGAGCAGCCATCATTGTCGGAGCTGATCTAATTACTTCATCTATGTTGACCTCAGCGAGGGAGGCCACTAAGGCCTTAACCCTTACAGCGTCAACATTTATTCCCGCAGCCGTCAGAACTTGCGTTATGTTTTCTTCGTTTATCTCCTTCCCTGCTTTGTGGAGAAGCATTGCAGCGTAAACGTATTCCATATCTCATTCACCTCTACTTTCAACTATTTTAACCTTTTCAAGGCTTTTCAACTTTCCCTTCCAAATTTGGTATTCTCATACTTAAACTTAACATTTGAGCGTATGCAATTATTATCAAGTCTTTAACTGTTTCTCTGCTTGGTACCGCCGCACCCAATGCGACTCTGTATGCATCTTGGTGAGCGATTTGCAGCAACGCTTGAATGTTCTCTTTTGTTGGGTATGCTGTGCCAAGGGATAGTTTAAGCGCCATGTTATATGCATTTTCGATTTGTTTTTTAACAGCTTCCAAATCAATTTTTAGTTCTTCCCCTTCGATAACAATGCCTTTATCGTAAGCTGCCTTAATTATTAGACCTGCCTCAATGGGTTTTATTCCAAGCTTTGATAACACGCTTGCAAGTCTCTCTGAGATGACTTCGCCCTTTCTCACCACCAAAGTGTCTTTGGTTATCCAAACGCTTCCCGCCTCAATCCTTGTTGGCAAGCCAACGGCGTTCAGTTGACTTATTATTGGCCCCGGAGGTTGCCCAGTGTTTCCAGCTGGGACAATAACGTCGAAGGATGCTATGTCACCTGCTTTTGCCGCCATCTTAACCTTTCCCCTTTCCAGAAGAAGTGCAATTTTGAAGGGGTTAAGGTCTGTGAATAGAAGGACGTTGGAACCTGTCAGATACTTCTCTAAACCCTTTAAATTCGGCTTTTCTTCACATTTTTCAATAGCCCTTTTTATCAGCGTATTTTTTGCAACGCGAATTATGAGGGTTTTCGCCAGCTTTTTCTTCAACTCTTGAATTTGAGAAGCTCTAACCTTTTGAAGGTTCGCTATAACAACTACCCTGTACTGATTTAACATTCTCTTTATTTCTTCAACTTTATTCGTTTTCTCAGTTAAAATCTGTTGGGATGGCAGAGGCTTCCCTCTCTAAGGCTTAATTTTAACGGGAGATCCCATCGTGGTTTTTACACAGATGGATTTAATGTTTTTCATTCCCTTTTTCAACTTCCCTTCAATCGCCCTCAGAATTGTTTGTATATTCTCAGTTATTTCTTCCTCTTTCATATTTTCAGTTCCCACATGACATTGGATAACCGGTTGATTGCGCAATCTAACTGTAACCATCCTGCGGTATCTCTTCAGCATGCCTTCAATATCCGCTGTGGGGGGCACTGGCATGGGCATTTTACCCCTAGGCCCAAGGGTTGGGCCTAAGATTTTACCTACAAGGGGCATGAGTGGAGCCTCAGCAATGAAGTAGTCATATTCTTCGGCTAGCTTCCGTAGTTCCTTTTTGTTTCCAGCCAAACCTTCAAGTTCAGCTCTTTCAATAACTAAGTCTGCATTTGCTCTCCTTGCTTTCAGCGCCAACTCCCCTGTGGCAACCACACATATTCTGTTTTTTTTCTCTGGCGAAGGGTGTGGAAGTTCTATGTTATCTTGTATTCTGCCTTCAGGAGATTTCATATCCACATCCTGAAGGTTAATTATAAGTTCAACTGACTGTGTAAAGTTTCTCTTCTCTGACTTTTCCAGCGCCTCTTTAACGGTTGACAAAATTGTTTTTTCATCTATTGGCATTTCTTTGGACTCCGCGCCATTGATGGATTACACTGCCATTATAAAAATGTTCTCTTAGTCTTCATGTTTTACGAATATTTCGTCATATTTTCCTTCTTCAATCTCCCGTGTAATCTCCTTTGGGTCTTTCCCATTCACGGTTACGCCCATGCTTACACATGTTCCCAGAATCTCTTTAGCCGCCGACTTCAGCGTTCCCGATAAAAGTTCCAGTCGTTTAATTTTCGCTATGCGTATGAGCTGTTCGATGGATAGGTCTCCAACTTTCTGTTTGCTCGGCATTCCCGAACCCTTTTCTATTTTCAGTTCGCTGACGATTAGGGCCGATGTTGTTGGTGTTCCAACGGTGACCTCAAACTCTTTCGTTTCAGGGTCGACAGTCACCTTTACTGGAACTTTCATTCCAGCATAGTCCTTTGTAAGCTCGTTGATCTTGTTTACAACAGCCATGACGTTTAAGCCGAGAGGGCCTAAAGCTGGTCCCAGCGGCGGGCCAGCCGTAGCTTGCCCTCCGCTAACAAGCAATTCTACAACTTTCTTTTCACTCATGACGTTCCACCTCGGATCTAGTTTTTTCTACAAGCTTAACATAGTCGGAGTGAACAGTTATTGGAAGCGTGAAAGTTGCCTCCAGAAGTTCTAAGGTAACCTCTTCCTTCGACTTATCTATATGCGTAATTTTCGCGCGCATTCCTTTAAACGGTCCACCTGTAACTTCAACTATGTCATTTTCACTTAACTCTTCAATTACCGGTTTTCTGACAATGTACTTTTCAATTTCTACAAAGTTAACAAAGTCTGGTACTCTAGACTTAACGTGCTTTATGCCGAGAATTGCCTGCTCCACAAAATGGGGGCTTTCAGCTTCTACGAAAACATATCCCCTTAAAGTTTCAGGGACAAGTATAGCCTTAACTGGTATTTTATTCATCTCTATCCTTGATGCTACAAGTTTAGCTACATTTCTCTCCTGTCCCGTTGTCACCCTAACCGCAAAAATTTTTGTTGATTTTTTCTCCATGGTCGCTGCTCCTTCGCCACTTACGGTATAGCACTTGTTAACAACTTAATGACAAAGCCTATGATTCCAACAACTCCTATTCCTAAGAAGCATATTTTGATCGATAACCACAACTCACTTTTCCTTGGCTTAACCGCAAGTTTCAACGTTCTAAGGCACTGAGACAGGAATGACCTTAAACCCATATTCCCTACCAGTAATGCGTTTGATAGATGGCCTTACATTTCTATTAACTTTTCTATTTTAACTAACGTGAAAATGAGGCTTTTAGGGGTTCTGTTAAACTTTATTGTACATTAAACCTAGTTTTTCCAGTTTTTCAATGAGACTCGGTTTATCTTCGCCTCTAATACCCTTCCAGTCGAGAACAACAATATCAACTTTTTCGAAGGTCTTTTCAATACACTGCTTTAATATCTTTTGATCCACAATGGGAATAGCGTGTTTCGGAATTATATGGCTGAAGGCTGTAGCTTCTTTTAAAGCGATTTTTGTGAACTTTGCGTTGTAATGTGGTCCGCCAATGCCGACAACAGCCTTAGCCTTCTGCTCTCCAAACTTTAATGCAGCATCCATTGCGGCATGCGCAACGATTTCAGCTGCCTTCAAGTCGTTCCACTGTTTCTGCGAACTTCCAAGTTCAACAAACATTGTAGGCACATCAAGAGAAGGACCGTGATGAGTACACTCGTATGAAACTTCATAATCCAATAGAGTTTCCCCGACAAGCTGTTTCATTGTGATTAGCGCTGTTCTCATCGCGTTTGCAGGTGAAACAGATAGTTTTCCAGGAATCCCCCCTAAATCCGCATTCCCAAAATTTCCAGGAGTATGTACAGAAAGAGTTGGGGTTCCACTTACGCTACTATGCCTTGAAACGAAAACTATAAGTTCAATTTTGGGAAAAAATTCAGGAATATTCTGTGTATAAACGGGCTCATCTTCCCAGAAGACAAGTTTAATCTCTTTTTCTTCCATATTCAAAGCATAAACCGGAGCTCCATGAAATTTTTCTCCAACACTGATGAAAGGATAATGAGATAGTATTTCTTTTGTAATATTCAGGCTTGCCACATCTTTCAATGATGCCACAATGAGAATCATTTCTCTCCCAAGAGTTGATTGCGCCTTTTAGAGAAAAATATTTCCATAAAGTTTAAAATACTCTCGGCATAAGAAGTCTTACAATCTAGAACCCGAGGAAACAACCTTGCCTCAAACTCGAATAAGAATGCTGAAAACCTTAACGGTCATGTTTATTATATGTGTATTTGCAATTTTGCACTATTATTGTCCGCCTGTTTTGAAAGCTGAAACAGAAATTAAGACAAAAATAATTTCCGTTACACCTACGTCAGGCAAAGTTGGCGAAAAAGTTAATGTAATGGCAAATATAACCACCCTGGATGGAGAGTACTTAATAAATTTTGGCACGGCGGATGCAACTAAAGGCCGGTCTGTTGGTAATTTAGTTAATGCGTCATTTATGGTTCCACAAGCTGTTGCAGGCTCTCATAACATCACGTTAATCGATCTTTCAACCGGGGAAAAAGATGTTGTATCATTTAACGTTATAACTTCATATATAATTAAAATAGAAAATGTCCCAGAACAACCATTCCAATATCAACAGGGAGATGAGGTTAAAATTCTCATAGGCATACAAGGTGGAAAAGCAAACGAAAGGTATATGGCAGACATAACTGTTCAAACTCCAAACATAAATATAACCCATAAACCGCAAAATTTGCAGCTCATTTTGACTTCAAGTGTTGGAAGTGGAAACATAACCATCACTTATCCTTCAGAATTTAACGGTGCAAAAACTAACCTTAGCGGTGCATACAACGTTTTCTTTAACAAAACACTTGCAGCTGAAACATTCATCATAGGGTTGACAAAATCCAGTGAGTATCATAGAGGAGACACAGTGGACATTAAAGCCACATACGCACCTAAGGAGAATGTCACCCTCAAAATTGTTGGAAAGAACGTAATTCACTTTGAGAATTTAACTGCTGACGATAGGGGTTTGGTTCACCACGTCTGGATTGTCCCTCAATATGCTACCGTCACATCGTATGAGGTTAACATTAACTCCGTATCAAAAATAACTGTAAAAGATCCTCTTGACATTCAGAACTTTACAGTTCCAGGTTTTAAAACTGAAATTTGTCCGCTTAATCTTGCTGATCAAACTGTCCCTGAAGTTCTCGTAAGGGTTTACGATAATTTTGCTAATGAAACCCGTGAAGCTTGGAGTAATCAGAGCGGTGTGGCAACTTTCTGGCTGGAGAAGGGCAGCTACAACGCAACGTTATACTTCGAAGAAGTTAAAGTGGGCCGGATCTCAGATTTCAGCGTCATTACGGGCGAAGAGAGAATCAACATCCTATGCAATCTCACAAATATTAATGTAATTGTTGTAGACGCAAAAAGTGGTGTTAAAATGCCTTTCATTCAAGTGAGCTTAACCTATAATTATATCAGTGAAAAGGGTGAAAACAAAACTGGAAAGGAGAAAGTTTCCCTTACAGATATAAATGGAACCTTAAATATACGCTCACTTCTGGTTAATGCAGTTTATAAAGTGAACGCCTCTAGGTACGGCCATGTTTTTTATGAAAACGTTTTTCGTCCAGAGTTGAAACCATGCAATGATATAAAAATATTGTGTCCTTCAAGAACTTTAAACCTTAAAATTAATGATAGAACCGGCCAGTTAATCACAGATGCTGAAGTGGAGTTAGAAGAGCTGATGGGGGGGATTCGTTATGAACTTTCTGCACCAATAATGCATCCTATAAACTGCACCTTTGGAATATATCGTTTAAGGGTTTATTCCCGTGAAGTGCTTTTGAATGAAACTGAAATTGAAGTTTTCATTGATAGAGATGTGACGATTAATTGTGCGCTTTATAACCTCCCCATTTTCATAAAGGTTGTTGACTATTTTGGACAGCCTATTCCTAAAGTGAATGTTACTTTGGAAAGAAACGGTGTAATAGTCAATTCTGGCCTTACAGACGCTGATGGGATGGTGCGTTTTGTAGAGATCGGAGGGGCTTTAGCAATACAAGCTTATATGAAGGATAAAAGGCCAGAAGCATCTCTTTTAACCTTTATTGGCAGTGCAAGGAGTGAAGCAAACCCAGTTGTGGTCAAGCTTGAAAACTATGTTATGTTGGCGGGTTTTCCAGTCATAACAGCTCATCTTGTAGCTGCCATCCTCATCATCGCAGCCTTAATACTTTTCATTTCCATTGAGGCCTACAGCCAGAGAAGGTTAAAAATCAAAAGTGCTTAAGACAGAGTCTGAATTAAGAGTTTTGTGAGAAAAAGTTTATATCATTATTTTTATTCAATTCTAAACGAAGCAACGCTATGGCAACGGTTTTATAAATCACTTTGAAGGGTTGTATCCGCCTTGGATCAGGTAAAGAAATGTTCTTCAAAATGTGAGCTCTTCAGATGTGGAAAAAACGCGGCGATATTCCGTAAAGACGGTGTCTGGTGCAGATGGACAGAAGATATTTGCAATGTGGCGAACTGTACTTACGCCCTTTGCGTTAAAAGAAGACTTCTCCCGGGCGGCATATGTGGAGAGACTATCAAGAGAAAAACTGCTGAAAAACCCCCTGAGGAGGTTATCGGTCCTTCGATAAAACTTCGCGGGAGAGCCCTACGTAAGATAGGTGAAAAAGAGCTTTTCTAAGCCTTACTATGCTCTTACTTTGCTTTAACCCTTTTAACTACTGGAGGCCTTATTTTCTTCAAAACTCTGTAGCCGCAAACTGTGCATTTTATTTCTCCGCCGCGAAGCTCCAGTTCTTCAATAGATACCTTTGCTCCGCATTTCAGGCATTCATAAACCAATCCTGTTGTTACCCTCTCCATAACAGATCACACTTACAGAATTGGAAGCTGCTTTTAAGCATTTTCACCATTAATATTCCATTTGATGAAAGTTGAAGAGAAGACTCCGTAATATTCTCTCTAATACCCTGCCCGACGAAGAGGTGGCTCACATTTGTAATTCCTACGACATCATAGGTGACATAGCAGTTATACGTTTAAATGAATATTCGAGGAAAAACGCTGCGATAATTGCTCAAACGCTAATGAAAATTCATAGAAACGTAAAGACGGTGCTGGCTCAAGTAAGCCCTGTTTATGGAGATTTTAGAATTAGAAAACTTGAACGCATTGCAGGAGAGAACAGAACCACAACTTTGCACAAGGAGTCAAGTTGCATTTTCTCAGTTGACGTGGCATCCTGCTATTTTTCTCCCAGGCTTTTTTATGAAAGGCTACGTGTTGCGAGGCAAGTAAAGAGTGGAGAAATAATTGTTAACATGTTCGCCGGTGTTGGATGTTTCTCAATAGTTATCGCAAAACATTCAAAGGCGGAGAGGATATACTCCATAGACATTAACCCAGAGGCCTTTCGATACATGTGTGAGAACATAAAGTTGAACAAGGTTTATGGAAGGGTTATTCCTTTAATCGGTGATGCAAAGGAAATTGTTAAATCAAGTCTGAAGCATGTGGCGGATCGCGTTCTACTGCCCTTGCCGGAAAAGGCGTTTGAATACATTTTTTATGCACTTTTAGCATTGAGAGATTTAGGTGGGTGGATACACCACTACGACTTTGAACATGCAGGTAAAAACGAAGATCCTGTTAAGAAGGTGCAGGCTAAAGTGGAAAGGAAACTTGAAGAGTTAAACGTCGATTTCGAAACGGTCTTCGGGCGTGTCGTTCGTTCAATAGGCCCAAACTGGTATCAGGTTGTATTAGACATCCATGTTAAAAAGAAGCCTGAAATAATTTAATATGTGAATGCTTAATATTTTTGGTGGTGTGGATCTAAATGAAAAAGAAATTAATGGAAATATTGGCCTGTCCCATCGATAAATATTACCCCTTAGAATTACACGTTTTTGAAGAGAGGGAAGAAGTAATTGAGGGCTTGATCGTTTGTCCAAAATGTTTAAGGTGGTATCCTATTCGAGATGAAATTCCCGAAATGCTTCCAGACGAGTTGAGGAAAGAAAGTGAAGACTTGCCATTCCTGAAAAAATGGAAAGATAAAATTCCAGAAAAGGTATTGAGTGAAGGGAAACCCTTCAACCTTAAAAGAGGATAGACTTCACTTAATTTTTACAGTTCTACCAATCTTAGAAGATTTAAGGGCAGCTTCGGCAATTTTTAAGGCCTTTAACCCGTCCATCCCTGTGACAAGGGGTTTTTCCCTCCCTAAAATGCAGTTTACGAAGTTTTTTAGCTCAAGTTTCAGTGGCTCCTGCCACGGTATTCTAGGCTGAACAGTTTTTTCAGACTCTTCAATTGTTAGTTCCTGTGTGATGTAATCAAGCTTTGCAATTGCTGCGCTTCCAGTAACTACTAGCATCCTAGTTTTGTAAGGGGTTAACCAGTTAGATTCGATAAACGCGCTTCTCCCTCCCTCGAAGGTGAGCATAATATGAGCGTAGTCCTCAAACTTTCTATGTTTCATGCTTCCAGTTTTTGCGTAAACCGTTTGAGGTTCACCGTTAAAAATGTATCTCATAATATCTATGTCGTGGATTGCCAGATCTTTAACCACTCCAACATCTCCTATTCTTTCAGGCCACTGTGAAACCCTTTTTGCAGTTGCACATACAACTTCACCTATGGTCCTGTTTTCAGCTGCACTCTTAATGTATTGGATTCCTGGAATAAAACGCATCAGAAATCCCACTGTGAGGTGTAATCCTTCACTCTCGGCAATTCTCAGAAGTGTCTCCGCTTCTTTAGCTTTAGCTGCCATAGGCTTTTCAATTAAAACGTGTTTTCCAGCTTTTAGGGCTTTTGAAGCTTCTTTGGCTAGACTTGTAGACCATGTGCATATGCTCACCGCCTCAATGTCTTTTCTCTTTAGCATTCTTCTTGCACTCGTATATGCGTCAACATGGAATTGCATGGCAACGTTTTTCGCCCTTTCACGGTTTATGTCACATACCGCTAATAATTCAGCCATTTCTAGTTCTTTGAAAACTCTAGCGTGGTTTCTCCCCCAGAACCCAGCTCCTATAACGGCAACTCCAAGCCTTTTCATTTTCGCAAGACCTCTCCCCTTCCTAAACCCCGATAATAAAATTCTTCCCCTATCTTGCCCGGATCTAAAACAGCTTCTAAATCAATAATGGCTGCAGGAGCTTTCATCATAACCTTTAAGCGTTTTGAGCTTAAGCGTCTAAACTGTTCATGCCCAGTTGCTATTATTATGCAATCGGCACCTTCAACGGCCTCTGTCAATTTTCTCTTAAATAAATGTTCAGATTCCATCAGGGTTTTACTCGGCATGTAGGGGTCAAATAAAGAGATTTTCGCACCCTTTACTTGTAATGTCTTGACAAGTCTCATAATTAACTCTTTAGGAACATCCATGGTATTCGGCGTTTGAGAAACTCCAAGTATGGAGATTTTTGCCCTCCTCAGCGATTTTCCACAGCTTCTTAAAGCTTCGCGAATCATGTTAACTACATGCTTTAAAACTTCACTGCCTGTTTCCATAGCAGCTTTGGAAACCTTAAGCTTTGCATTGACGTTTTCAGCCTCTTCTAATAATATATAGTGCGCAATAGTGCTTTCACAATTCAATGTAGGCTTTATGGGTTCAACTACCGAATTTGGGTATTTCAATCTTTGAACTGCATTGTAGTCTATCCCCATTTTTTCGCTAAATAATGCAAACTCGTTTATGAGTGAGATGTTGACATGTTCATGCATGGCCTTAAAAAGGGCCGCTGCCTCCGCAGCTCTCACATTATGTGTTCTTATAACACCTTTTTTCGTTACTTTTTCCAAAATTGATGAAGCAGCGTTTAAACTGTTTTCATCTCTCGCCGCCACTATTCGTTCATACTCTAATAGTTTTTTCAAACTCTGTCTTTCTGGCGACGACACTGGACTGTAGGCTAAATAAAAATCTAATCCAGCTTTTAAACCTGAACCGTATTCCAATATTTCCTTTAGGCTGCCATCTGAAGCGCCAATCCCGACAATACTTGTTATGATAATCAATGTTCCTCTGCGAAAACTTTGGCTAATCTGTTTTAGTACTTTCTCAATATCTGAATAGTCTAATCTGTTTTTGTCAAATTTTACTGGTGTAGTTACAACTATTACGTCGCTTTGAGCTGCTGCTGCTTTCAAATCATTCACAGCCTTTATTTTTCCATCGCTTACAAACTTCCGTAAGAGTGGCTCCACTTCCTGTTTCATGAATGAAACTTTTCCTTTTAAAACATGTTCCATTGCAGATTGATCTGCGTCAGTTAATATAACTTTGAATTTCGCATCTGCAAATAGGCATGTGTGAAGTATTCCAACACGGTTACAGCCCACAATATTAATTGTAGTATTATCATAATGCGTTAATTTTTCAGGGTAAACAGTTTTAACAGTTGGGTTTATTGTCATTGGGATTTCTCCTCAGGCGCTAATAATAGTTCTGGCTTTAAGTTGATAACTTTTAAGTTTTAAACAGCATAAAACATCCAGCGTCTCTGAGGTGAAGAGGCTCAAAACTGTTTAGGTTAAAAGAGGGATTGTAGGGGTTTAAGGCTGTTAATGAGCCAATTAATATATTATTACTTTGCTTAAGAAAGCGAAGAGGGAAGAATTTTATAAGGATTTAAGAATTTAGGCGAAAATGTATTTTTTAGTTCCCATAGGGCTGCTTCCGTTTTTCCACTTGAAACAGTTTTTTCATAATCTTTCCACTCTTGCATTTTAAGGTCATAATATTTTTCAGCTGTTTCTTTTCCGAGGGCTTTTATGCATATGTCGTCGCTTTCCCATTCTTCCAATGCCTCTTTAAGTGAGTTCGGCAAAACTTTAATTCCCAACTCCCTTCGTTTTGCATCGCTGAGTTGGTAAACGTTAACGTCGACGAGTTCACCCGGCTCAATTTTCTTTTCAACCCCGTCAAGTCCAGCTTCGAAAATTGCAGCGTAAGCCAAATAGGGATTGCATAAGGGATCTGGACATCTGAACTCTATCCTCGCCTCGCTTTTTCTGCCCGGGAAATACTCTGGGACTCGTACTAGGGCTGAACGGTTTCTTTTGCTCCAAGTTATATATACCGGTGTCTCGTAGCCTGGCACAAGCCTTTTGTAACTGTTCAATGTAGGCGCAACAATGGCGCAAAGAGCTTTTGAATGTTCTAAAATTCCTCCTATGAAATATCTACATTTCTGCGATATGTATCCGTAGCCATTGTTGTCGTAAAACAAGTTCTCGCCACTTTGAACATCGAAAAGTCCAAGATGAAATTAAATTTTCCCTTTTAATTTTCCCCAGTAAACTAGAAGTATGGAAATAGGATTCAAATAAAAGGGAAAATTTAATTCTACCCATAAATTTAAAGTAAAATACCCTAAGCGGGGGTTGCCAAGCCTGGCCAAAGGCGCAGCCCTGAGGAGAAAACCGCAGCCTCGCAGATCGGCTGTCCCGTAGGGGTTCGTGGGTTCAAATCCCACCCCCCGCACTTTTTAATGAACCCCCCACACTTTGAGGGAGGTTACTTGAGTTTTCTGTAGATTTGGAAGCCATCCCTTTATCCTCATCCAAATATGCGAGAACGTATCTTAAACGATCGCCATCTCCAAACATTACCAATATAGAGGAAATGTCAAAAGTAAATTTAGCAACAAACTAGCGGATAACGCTTAAAGGAGGTATCCACCCTCTGGACCCACAACTTCAATTTTGCCTGTTATGGGGTTTGGCTTTAACCCTAAGGTTTCGAGGGCGTATGCCCCAACAATAGGTGTGGGCACATCAAACCTTGCCACAAATGCGGGGCCCTTCCTACCCTCTGCTTCAACTTCGGCAATAAAAAGCCTGGCCTTAACCCTCCTCTTATCCGCAAGCGTTAACTCAACCTCAAAAGGAGTTTCATGAAGCCCAACTTCGGAAACGGTGCCAGGGTCTAGGACGATATAGGCTGAGCCCGTATCTACTAAAGCTCTAACAGTTTTCGAAACCCTCCCTTTAACAACCAAATCCACATATGTGTATCCCAAACATCAACCACCTATCTCGCCTTAAAAGCCAAATCATGCTTATATCTATAGCGTTATGTCATGCCTCCCCATTTTAACTCTCCTGGCAACCAGCCACACTTCAACTTTTACCTCAAAACTAGAAGTTTTCCACCTATTTCGCTCTTTTTGGCACAGGAAGAAGGTCAAATAAGGCTTGTTTCATGACTGAAAACTCGGAGTTTTTCATGAATATTCGTAGAACCTTAACCCCAGCTTCTACGTTCTGATGCGTACTCTTCATCCAAAAGGCTTCCGTATCGCATACTGGAATGTTGCTAAAGTGATGTTTTTACTAATTTTATGAGGATAAAATAGCATGATTATTATGCGTGATAAAGCGTGGATCAGAATGTTTCTTATGCCTCTACCCTTGTGGTTTCCTAGATCAATGATATTTAGCCCTGAAATGGCTCTTTCACCCTAAGCCTTAAAGGCATAAAGCCTTTCTGGTTCTGTAACCTTCTTCGTAATTAAGCCCACTAAGTTACGTATGAAATGTATCTAGCATCAGGTGATGTTTTATTTGCGTGATGGATAAACAGGATGAAAAAGAAGGAAAAGGTTGGATTTTTTGGTGTTGGCTTGAGGCATGTTCCCTTAGTAGGCCTATTTTTCTTTGGCTATCATAACTTCGGTTGCTTTGATAACTGCTTCAACCTTATCGTTGACTTTGATATTTAGGTCTTCGGCTGCTTCAGTTGAAATGAGTGCAGTTATGGTTACTGGCACGTTGATTTCCACCTTAATTTTAGTTACGACATCGCCTTTATCAACGTTTTTAACAATGCCTTTCAACCTGTTTCTGGCACTTATTTTCAATCCAACTGCCTCCCAATACTCTTCATCAGATAAGATTTCTCCCACATAATTCTCAACCCTCTTATACTCTTTAACCAGATACTCCCCCAAGAAAGTAAGTTTAGCACCACCTCCCCCCTTTTTTCCGCCTTTAAAGGTTTCCACTGCAGGTTCGCCTAAGGCTTTTTTTATTCTTGCCAGATAGTTCCAGACGTATCTGTATGACATTCCAATTTTTAGAGCTGCCTTTGATATGGAACCTTCTTCTTTAATAGCCTCTAAGATTTTAGCGCCGCCACCGCCGAGAATTGGCTTTTCCTCATATTCGAGCCAGACTTTTGCTAAAGGTTTTCTCTTCTTTTGGGTGGGCATAATTTGTTATTTATACCGTTATGCTTATTAAGATATAACGTTGACGATATATACAGTCATACATAACGATATTGAGGCTTCGAAATATGAAAAACTCGGTTATTATCGTCGTGTTGGCTGTTGCCGCTTTAAGCCTACTGGGCTGTGAGCATTATTTAAGTTCTCAAAAGTCAGTTATTGTGCTGGCAACAACCACAAGCACCTACGACTCAGGGTTGCTAGACTATTTGATGCCCAAATTTAAGAACAAATACCACATTGAAGTTCACATAATCTCAGTTGGAACTGGCCAAGCAATTGAAACTGCCAAAAGAGGCGACGCAGATCTTGTTCTTGTGCATTCTAAAAATTTGGAGCTAGAGTTTATCAAAAGCACATATGGCATTCACAGAATCGGCCTCATGTATAACGACTTTATAATAATAGGCCCCTTAGACGACCCAGCTGGAATAAAGGACTTGGCGAACGCAACAGAAGCTTTCAAGAGAATAAGCGACAAAGGCAAAGAAGGCAAAGCAATATTTGTTTCCAGGGCTGACAACTCTGGCACGTACACATTAGAACTAAGCATATGGAGCACACTTGGAATGATTCCAAACAAGACTCAAGCATGGTATATAGAAGCAGGTGCAAGCATGGGAACTGTTCTACGGATGTCTAACGAAAAGGGAGCCTACACACTAACGGATAGGGCAACATGGGCTTCATTCAAAAGTAAGCTTAAAAACATGGCGGTTCTAGTTCAAGGCGACAAAATTTTGCTCAACCCCTATGCTGTCATTCTTGTCAACCCAGAAAAATATCCTCAGAGAAATTATAAAGGGGGGTTGGCGTTGGCAAAGTTTATGATCTCGGATGAAGGCCAGAACCTGATAGCAAGCTTCACAAAAGAGGGAGAAACTTTGTTCAAACCAATAGCACGCAACATCAAACTTGCCTGCACACTAGGTTTTCCAGAACAAGAAAAGGAACTTGAATGGTATGATGCGCAAAAACTCTAAAGCCTTTGCAAGAAGGGGGTTGCAGTTGAGAGGTGCAAGTAACCGTTCCAACTCCTTTTGACATAAATCCAAAATGGTTTAGAATGGTGAGGGATCTATGATTGAGGGTAATTTTTGGGAAGAAGTTTTGAGTATAACGTTGTTGTCTTTGAGGGTTTCTGGAACAGCAGTTTTAATTGGCGCACTAGTAGGTGTACCTATCGGAACTGTTTTGGGGCTTGGAAGGTTTAAGGGAAAGCGGATATTAATGCGCTTCATGGATATTACGCTGAGAAGCATAATAAACACGTTTATGGGGCTGCCGCCCGTCGTCGTAGGCTTGGTGGTTTACCTTCTACTAACATCCTCAGGTCCTCTCGGGCCACTTGGGTTGTTATATACGCCTACGGCCATGATAATAACTCAGCTTATAATGGCGGTGCCAATAATAATTGGCGTGACAATGTCTGCTGTTGGAAGCGTTGAAAAGGCTGTAAGGGAAAAAGCTCTTTCACTTGGTGCGACAAATACTCAAGCGGCTTGGATGGTTTTGAGGGAAGCTCGAATGGGTGTGCTAACTGCAATTATTGTGGCCTTCGGAGCTGCAATCTCAGAGGTCGGGGGCATAATGATCACTGGAGGAAACATTAGATGGGTTACAAGAACATTAACTACAGCAATAGTTGTTGAAACCAACATGGGTAACTTCGAACTTGCCATAACGCTTGGCTTCATTCTATTATCCTTGGCTTTCATAATAAATCTTGTATTGACAATTATACAAGTGGTGGGAACGAGTAGGTAGAAAGCAATGATAGAAGTTCAAAGCCTATTTAAAGAGTACTCTGGAAAGCAAGTGCTGAAGGATGTTAGCTTCAAGGTTGAAAAGGGAGAAATCTTCGTTCTTGTAGGTCCTAACGGTGCAGGTAAAACTACCCTTCTCCGAATACTCGATTTGCTTGAGAAGCCCACAAGGGGAATATATTTGTTTGATGGAAGGGTTGTAGGCTATTCTGCAAAGGAAAATACCTACTTGCGGAGAAGAATAAGCATGGTTTTCCAACAAACAGTTCTCTTTAACATGAGCGTCTTCGACAACGTAGCATATGGTTTGAAGGTTAGAGGAGAAAGTAAAGCGAACATTGAGAAAAAGGTCAGAGAAACACTGAAATTATTGCAGTTGCCTAACTTTGAACGCAAAAACGCCTTGGCTTTATCAGGAGGAGAGGCTCAGAGGGTAGCTTTAGCTCAAGCCTTAGTCACTGAACCTGACCTATTGCTCCTTGACGAACCTACAGCAAATCTTGACCCTAGAAACGTTTCAATAGTTGAAGAAGCTCTTTCCAGGGTTAATAGAGAAAAGAAAACAACAATTATAATGGCAACCCACAACATGTTTCAAGCAGAGAACTTAGCGTCTCGAGTTGCCGTGCTAAATTACGGGAAAATAGAGCAGATTGGCACATTTCAAGAAATTTTTGGGAATCCATCAAAATTGTTAAAAGATTTTGCAAGGCTTGAAAATGTCTTTTCCGGCGTTTCAAGGGTTTCAGCAGAAGGTACATCCATCATTGACATAGGCGAGGGAATACAGGTTGAGGCTACCTTTAACAAAGTAGGAAACGTAATGTTCCACGTGCCTCCAGAGGACATCATATTATCCACATCTCCTTTAGTTTCAAGTGCAAGAAACACCTTTGAGGGCAGAATAGTGCAAATTTTCGATCTGGGATCAGTGGTAAAGCTAAGGGTAAAGGTAAGGGTTGGAAAAGACTTTATTGTGCAGATAACTAAGAGGTCATTTAATGAGATGAAACTCAACATAGATTCAAGAGTTTTCCTCGCATTTAAAGCATCATCAGTTCAAACGAACTGAAAATCAAAAACGATTCCCAAAATTATCTTTTAGCATTAAAATCGTCAGCTGGTTCATGGGAGATTTATGAGAGATTCGATTTGCCTTTTCCCTTCTTAAACAAAATTTAGCGGAAGTCTAAGCGATATAGCCGCCGAGAAGGTCAGTCTCTGCTTGCTAGAATTACGATGTAGTCTGCAGTATCAGCGCACATATCAGCGGCATGCTCGATGAACTCCACTAAATCATCAAATATAACCATTGAACCGCAATCCATCTCTTCGGCATATTTAACGAACAAAGCTTTAGTTTTAAGGTATTCATCGTCTATTTTCCTTTCAACCTCCTCAACATTCTTAGCTCCGTTTATGGCTTCCGTCGGGTTTGCAGCGATTTTTTCAATGCTGCCTCTTAACGCATGAGCGCATTCAACCAAAAATGATGTTGTTCGAACCGTGTTTTTCCATAACTCCTCTGGAATTTGGGAATTTTCGAGCATTTTGATGCATCTTGCAGCATCTTTGACATGGTCGGCGAGGGTGTCGAGCCTTTTAACCAGGTGCATTAAGTCTTCGCGGTATTCTGCATAGAGGGCCACACCCTTTGAAAGTTCTTTAAATACTTCTGTTCTAAGCCTGTCCACATCTTTCTCCACTTTAAATAGATTCTCAATATCCCGTAATGCCTCCTTCTTCTTGTTCTCCAACATTTTCTGAACGGCTTGATGGAGAAGTGTAACGGTGTCAAGAGCCTTTGTTATTTGTTCTTGAGCTAAATCCAAAGCCTTAGTCCTGCGTCTCCTTTCAAACCATGTGTAACTTTTTGGTTCCAACTTCTCATCTCCAATTCTACATTTAAATAAACGCTTAATAACATTTTTCAAAATATTGTATTTAAATCCCCCTTTCGGTTAACCAGGAAGCCTTTATATTGCCCTCTTTGTCCACAGTGTACTCCTTTTTAAAAATGGGAGCTTCCTTCTTATATCTTTCCACAGCTTCAACTAGAACTGGAAAGACGTTTTCCCTACGGGAACCTGCAACCAAAACATAGACGAGGTCTTCTCCAACATTAAACTCGCCAATAAAATGGTGAATTTGGACGTCGACTATGCCCTCCCTTTTCTTTAAATCCTCACATATCTTAATCAATGAATTCCTCGCCACTTCTTCATAGGCCTCTATTTCTATTTTCTCAACCTCCTCTCCAGAAGGGTTTTCTCCTCGAACCACACCTATGAACAAGGCAATAGCTCCGGCCTTCCGAAAATCTTCTTCAGCTTTCGCTTTATTGACAAGATCATTAATGGTTAAAGTTCCCTTTTTATGAACGTCTCCACCCATCACGTTTCACTACCACTTGAATTTTGCAGATGCGAAACAATTTATACAGAATATTTTTACTAAAATTAAACATTACTAAAACAACGCACAATCCTCACAGTTAAACATTATCCTTTTCATCTTAAAACCCAATTTTATTCTTCAAGTTTCAAATCTTATTTCGACTCTAAAATTTGTTTTTCAAAATTCCTTGTTGATTTTTGAAACTTCAAAATGTAAAGTTTATATTCACGGCATCTTTTCATCTATCAAAAGATTGGTTTAACACTTGGATATTCCACAATTTTTATCCTGTAAAACAATTTTGATAGCTGTCTATCCGATGATGGTTCAAATCATGACTGAAAAACTGTATTCAAAAGCAAACTGCTTATGTGGGCGTTTATGAGGAAGGGGAATGTGAAAAGGATTAGACCAGTCTTAAGTTTTGACTTATAGGAGGAATTAGTTTGAAAATGGCACCGCGCAAAACCATACAGAAAACCGCTATAAAAGGTAGGCTAAAGGCAGAAATCCACATTATTGAAGATCACTGTAAAGGCTGTGGTTTATGCATATACTTTTGTCCTGAAAATGTTCTTGGAGAGTCCAGAGAAATTAACGCCAGAGGAGTTCACCCTCCAACAGTTATAGATTATAGAAAATGTATTCTGTGTAGCTTATGCACCGCAATATGCCCAGATTTCGCAATTTTTGTCACTGGAAAAAGTATCGAGGATGAATCTTATGAGTGCTAAGTTTGGAGATGCCTATTCAGGCGTGCACTTTATGAGCGGAGATGTTGCATGTGCAGAAGGCGCAATTGCAGCTGGATGCAAATTCTTCGCCGGATATCCCATAACTCCGGCTACCGAAATTGCCGAACATCTAGCGGTTAGGATGCCTAAAATTGGTGGAATATACGTTCAAATGGAAGATGAAATTGCATCAATGGCAGCAGTCATAGGTGCCTCCTACACGGGTTTAAAAGCTATGACGGCAACATCTGGACCGGGCTTCACCCTGATGCAGGAGAACATCGGTTTAGCCATTATGACAGAAGCTCCATGCGTCATTGTAGATGTTATGCGTGGAGGACCTAGCACTGGACAGCCCACTATGCCTGGACAGCAGGACGTCATGCAAGCTAAATGGGGTTCTCATGGAGACTATGAAATTATTGCTTTAGCACCGTCATCTGTTCAGGAAATGTTCGACTTAACCATTGAAGCCTTCAACCTCTCTGAAATGTATCGTGTTCCAACAATGGTTTTGGCAGATGAAGTTGTAGCCCACATGAGGGAGAAGGTTATTATTCCACCCGCTGAAAAGATAAAAATAATTAACAGAAAAAAGCCAAAAATTCCGCCTGAAAAATTTTTGCCCTTCATGCCTGATGAAGACTTGATTCCACCAATGGCCTGTTTCGGGGAGGGATACCGTTTTCACGCCACTGGTTTAACGCATGATGAGCATGGTTATCCAAGAACTGAAGAGTATGAAGTTCAAGCAAGGCTTGTAAAAAGGCTCTGTGACAAGATACGGCGAAATGCTGACCGAATAGTTAAGGCTGAGAAAATAATGCTGGAAGACGCTGAAGTGGTCATTATCGCCTATGGGATAGTAGCAAGAGCAGCCTTGGGCGCTGTTAGAAAGGCTAGAGAAAAGGGACTTAAAGTAGGGCTTCTCCGCCCAATTACCCTTTGGCCATTTCCAGGGCAGCATGTAACCCAAGCCGCTTCCAAAGCAGAGTTTTTAATCGTCCCAGAAATGAATTATGGGCAAATACTTGGGGAAGTTGAGAGGGCCGCCAAAGGCAAATCCATTATTCCCCTATCAAAGCTAGGCGAACCTCACACTCCAGGAGAGATTCTTGAGGCTATAAGGAGGATTGTTCGTGAATAAGGCTGTTTTACATCCGCTCTCGAAGTACTTGAGGACGGAAATGATGCCTCACATATGGTGTGCAGGATGCGGGAACGGGATTATACTTAACTCTTTCCTCCAGGCGGTTGATGATCTGCACTTGGATTTAAACAAGCTCGTGGTAGTTTCTGGAATAGGGTGCATGGGAAGGGCAGCTGGGTACATAAACGTTGATTCATTTCATGTAACCCATGGGCGTCCAATAGCCTTTGCCACAGGAGTTAAACTTGCAAATCCAAAACTTGAAGTTGTAGTTTTAAGCGGCGACGGAGATCTCTTCGCTATTGGAGGAAACCACTTTATACACGCCGCCAAAAGAAACATTGGAATTAAAGTGATATGCGCTAACAATTTTAATTACGGAATGACTGGAGGGCAACAGGGACCTACAACGCCTTTAAATGCTCTTACAACCACAACTCCGTATGGAAACATAGAGCACCCTTTTAATCTAGTTCATCTCGCTGCAGCTGCAGGCGCGACATATGTTGCTAGATGGACAACACTACATGTGAAGAGTCTAAAAAAGTCTATAAAGAGAATGCTTCAGAAGGAAGGTTTCTGTTTCATAGAGGCGATTTCGCAGTGCCCTGAAATATTTGGGCGCCGTAACGAAATGAAAACCGGGCTTGAGATGATGAAATGGTTTAAGAAGGTATCTGTTATTGAGAGCTATTCAGATCCGGCGAAGGCTGAGATAACCGCTGAAAAGATAATTGTCGGAGAGTTTGTCGACGTTGAGAAACCTACTTATGAAAATTTGCTTTATAGAAAGATTGCCCAGATAAAGAACTTTGAAGGCGAGGCGGCAGATGCGTACTGAAATCAGCTTTGCAGGCTTCGGGGGGCAGGGCATAATAAAGGCTGGAGTGATAGTGGCTATGGCAGCGTCTCTTTACTGCGGAAAACATGCAGTTCAAACCCAGTCTTATGGTCCAGAATCAAGAGGAGGAGCATGTAAATCTGAGGTTATAATTTCAGACCTGGAAATAGACTTCCCCAAAGTTAATGAGCCTGACGTTCTTGTTGTAATGTCTCAACAAGCCTACAATGAATATTTGGGAAACGTGAAAAAAGGTGGAATAATAATCCTCGATCCAGACTTGGTTCCAGAAGAGAAAAAGCTGGAAGAAGTGAAGGTTTTCAGGGTGCCTGCCACGAGGATGGCTGAAGAGCTTGGCATGAAAATAGTTGGCAACGTAATTATGCTCGGCGCGTTTGCGGCAATAACAAAAATTGTTAAGAAAGAGGCTTTAATAAAGTCTATTAAGGCAAATGTTCCAAAAGGAATGGAAGAGCTTAATTTAAAAGCCTTTAAGAAGGGTTACATGTACGGCTTAAAAATCGCTAAACGCAATCTTGGCTAAGCTGTCTGCAGCGGAAGCTGTGTTTGGGCGATCTGTGTTAAAAGCTTCGACTTTCTAACTCCAACATGGCGCAAAGGAACTATTTTTTTAGCTTCGTTATATATGTCTGACGCTATTTTACCTAAAACCATCTCTTGAACAAATTGGTCCATTGTCAATGAACCACTTTTCTCCTGCATTATCTTCGCCATAACCTTACGTATTGCTTGCTCCTGCGAAGTCTTTATTCTCGAAAGGGTGAAAGCGCTGACAGCCACCCGAAACTTGTAACCGTCTTTTGTTGAAACGTTTAATATTCCATCAACTTTCGTCGTTCTCCTCCTCACTAGACTTCTAAGATAATCCCTTGAATACTCATGTCCCTTGAAAACTGTGCGTGCAGTTTTTCCCTCAACGCTTGTTATCTGAAAATACATCTTCAAATATTGGTGGGCGAAATCTCCTGTAATGTCATAAAGAGACGACTCAACAACTCTTCCTATGAGGTTTTCAGTTTCTCCCGCTGGGATCGTTCCAAGCTCAATATTTCCAAAATAAGGTGGAGCAACAACAGTATACCATGTTTTGCTCCGCCATTTATCTCTAACTTTTCTTGTTGACAACAGCATCCTCCGCTTTGGAAGCGAGAAAATACGCCACGAAGGTATTAAGTTTTACTTTTTAGGCTTAATCTTTTCCATGCCGTACATGTATTTCCTTAAGACTTCTGGAATTAGAACTGAACCGTCCTCCTGCTGGTAGTTTTCAAGTATAGCCACAATAGTCCTCCCTGTAGCCAGCGCTGTAGAGTTAAGTGTGTGCACAAAACCCTTTGGAGGTTCCCCTTCCCTTTCCCTATACTTAATGTTTAGCCTACGCGCTTGGTAGTCTGTACAGTTGCTGCATGAAATTATTTCCCTGTAAAGGCCTTGAGCTGGCATCCAAACTTCTAAATCGTATTTTTTAGAGGCCAGCGTTCCAATGTCCCCTGTACATACATTCACAACACGGTAGGGAAGGCCCAGCTTCTGAACAAGATCCTCAGCGTTCTTTATAAGTTCCTCATGGATTTTCCAAGAATCTTCAGGTTTGCAGAAAACAAACTGTTCCACTTTGTTAAATTGATGCGTACGGAAAATCCCTCTTGTGTCTTTGCCGTGGGCTCCAGCCTCTTTTCTAAAGTTTGCACTTATGCCTACAAGTTTTAGAGGTAACTCTTCAGCCATTAAAACTTCGTCCATGAACATGGCGGCCATTGGATGTTCTGAAGTTGCGATTAGGTAAAGGTCTTCGTTTTCAATTTTGTAAAGGCTGTCTTCAAAATCGCTTAGGGCTGTAGCGCCCTCGTAGGGTTTTCTCCTCATCAAGAATGGCGGTTCAATTGGAATGAATCCCTTTTTAATCATCTCTTCTAATGCAAAGTTAATTAGCGCCATGTCTAAGAGGACGCCTTCATTTTTTAAATAGAAAAACCTGGCTCCAGCCACTTTTCCAGCTCTTTCAATATCCATTATGTCTAAGCTTAAGCCCAATTCTATGTGATCTTTAACTTTAAAGCAAAATTTTGGGGTTTCCCCCCAAGTTCTTACAGTTATACTGTCAAATTCATCCTTGCCAACAGGGACAGACTCGTGTAGGAGATTAGGAAGCCTCATTAAGGCAGAACGTGTCTTTCCTTCATATTCACTGACTTGGTATTCTAAACTCCTGATTTCTTCATCCACCATCTTGGCTTTTGAAATGATAACAGAAGCATCTCCGCCCTTCTTTTTAACAGCCGCAATTTCAGCTGTTATTCGGTTTCTCTCACGCCTAAGCTCATTCAGCCTTTTCAGGTTTTGCCTCCAAAGTCTATCATTTTCAATCAAATCATCTAATATTTCTAAAAATTCAGGGTTACCTCTTTTTCTCAAGTTTTCCCTAACATATTCTGTGTCCTCTCTGATGAGCTTTATATCCAACATATTATTCACGCGAACCTTTCATATTAATTGCCAAGTTGGTTAAAATTAACCTTTTAAATTTAAAATGTACGCTTTCTATTCAGGTTTAAATGCTGCTTTCAAAGTTTTCTCAGCTATTGAAATGGAGGAAAGAAGATCGTCAATTGTAGCTATGAAAGTTTTAAGTTTCTTACATTTTATATTAGTAAAAACTTTTTCCTCATTCTGTTCCGTCTTGATATAAAGGCCTTGAGGAACTTTCAGGTTATCTGGAGAAACAGCCTTGGCTACTGAGTGTGCAGTTTTAACGTCGTCATATTCTATTAGTATTTCAGCTTCCATTTTTTCCACCGGCAAGCTGCTTACCCACAAGTTCGTTAACCAGTCTTATGAATGTATCTGCATTCTCTAGGGGTATTTGCGCGCCAGCTGCAACATTGTGTCCGCCTCCTCTTCCAAGACATTTTTCAGCTGCTGTTTGCATAACTTCCCCTAAGTTTACGCCTTTATAAGCCATTATATCTGTGGTTCTAGCTGAAACTTTGACAAGCCCTTCCTCCTTCACGTCAGCGTAGGCGATTAACGGTTTTTCAGGGTTAGGTAGGCTTGTAGTAAGAATTGATGAGACCGCCCCTATCACTTTGTCATCTATAAAATCCTCGCCATAAACAACGTAAATGTTATCCAGCTCCCTTATCCTTTCAGTTTTCTCCATTATCCATCCCAAATATTTGTTGATTGTTCTTCTGTAATCTTCTAAAACACTAGTGGCCTCTTCCAAGGCTTGGCCTCTATCACCCATGCATATAGCAACACCAAGGCCAGGTTTGTCCATGCGGCCTGTTGCATTAAGTAGGACGGCGAATTCTCTTCCATCCCTAAGAGGCGTCCACGGCTCTTCACGGGTTAAAGTATAAACGTGGCCTATTAGGTTTGATATTTCATAGCGAAGTCCCTTTGAAAGGAGATGCTCCGCCAACGCCGAACAAAGTCTCCTCTTTTCATCATCTGAAAGATCTCTTAGAGCCCTCCATTTCTCCCCAGATTTAGGTTTTATGTCAAGGCTCACTAGGAAGGCTAGGCTTTTATCCTCTTCCCCGCTTATTCCAGGAATAAACGGGTTTGTCGTAGATGCTAAAACTCTATGTACTGGGCGTGTCTCCCTGCCAAAGAATATAAGGTCTTTTTCAACCTCTAATAGGCCTTGACCTTTCGCATCTTCAACAATTAAGTCGTTAAGTCCACCTAGCATTCGCTGATCATACTTATCCTGTACATCGCCGAGCGCTCCTACAACAGCAATGGGAGATAGATCCACATTAGCCTCGTCTATTTCTTTTGCCACAAAATATGAAACGCCAGAACTGCTGACATCTCGAGCCCCGTCTATACCGAAAAAGTGGGGATTTACAAGCGTGCAATTTTTGGGAACCTGCATTCCCAATTGATGATGGTCTAAAATAACTAAATTTACCTCTTGGAATTTTTGACTTAATGAGCTGGTGTAGTCTCCTCCTAGGTCTGTAACAATTACAAGATCAGGCTTTTCTGTAAGGGTTTCAGTTAAAATTTTTTCGTCTATCCATTGGAGTATTCTTATTCGAAATCTAGCGTCCAACCTGTACAAAGCTTTACCTATAATTCCAGCCGCTGCAATGCCATCAGCATCCAAGTGGGAGAAAACCTGAATTGCTCCATTTTCATTAACTGCCTTCAAAATTACCTCTGCGGCGTTAGAGACAGAATTAAAGAAGTCTGGGATTTGATTTTCCTTTAACACCATCTTCCTCTCAAAATAAATTGCAAGGCATTACTTAAAATTGAAGTGCTTGTTATAAATTGTATTTAGGATATGGAAGCTATTTTAGGTTCATACTTCCAGGTTTTAGGCAATACACCCTCACGTTTGTAATATCTGGAAAGTTTATGAATTTTTGCTTCAACAAGCTGAAGAGCCCTCTTATTATGAACGTCTCTTCTATGCTTTTCCAAGTGGGCTGACAATCTTGCAGCCTTCCCCATTAGGTTTCCAAGATCTTCAGGCATTGAGGGCGCAAGTCCCGCCTCTCTTAAAATTTGAGATATTGTTTTTCCAGTTAACGGTTTAACAAGAGGAATAGCATACTGATCTCTTAGGATTGTTCCAATTCTGCTAGGATAATTTCCTTCCTTAGCCAGCTTTATAACTAAAGCTTCCACTTCTTCTGGCTGGTACTTACACCAGCCTGGGGGGCGTTTGCTAACAGGCCTAGTTGAGTGAGATTTGCCCTTTTCCTGTTTTGGCATGTTTTTTCACATCTGAGTTTCCTTATGAGCGAGGATACACGAATATTTAAAACCTTCGATTTAAGAGCTTTTATACCATTCTGCAAATTTTCGAAAAGCCTTTGCCCGGTGCGAATATCTATTTTTCTCAGCTACGCTCATTTCAGCAAACGTTTTATCCTTATTAACTGGCTTAAAAACAGGATCAAATCCAAAGCCTGAATTTCCAATTTTAACCTCCCTTGTTATTTCTCCTTGAACTTCACCTTTAAAACAAAGAGGAGATGGTGATTTACCGTCATAAAATGCTACAACCGACTGAAATTTTGCCTTTCTGTTTTCAACGCCTTCCATTAGCCTTAATAAACCTTCATTTCCAATTGTTTTATAAGCATATGATGTATAGGGTCCTGGGAACCCTTTTAAAGCATCAACAAATAAACCGGCGTCTTCAACAATTAATGGGAATCCGCATTTTTCATAGGCATCCGTCACGCTGGCCTTTGCTATTTCCTCTATATTTTCACTTTGGATTTCAAGAGTTTTAACCTTTAACATGCCTACCGCAATATTGTAATGACCTAATACTTTCCGAGCTTCATTGAACTTGTTTATGTTGTTTGTAGCGAAAAATATTACTTTACTCTTCGTGTGGAAACACATTAATATCCCAGCATTCCTCCTGCAACTCTCTCATGAAAACGACGCCTTCTACCTTCAACTCCTCGGACAGCTCAACTAAGGTATCTACTAGAAATTCCCTATTTGGCATTCTACTTGCTATTTTTTGGTTTTTTGCAAGTTTTGGAATAAGCCCGATTTCCGTTCCGCTACATTCATAACCTATATGGCTTAAATGCTTATGTTTTTTTTCTAAACGAAGCAATTCTCCGTAAAATTTAGCGGTTCTCTCAAAATTTAAAAAATGAAAAGTTATACGCCAGGCAGTTTTTATCATTTAATTCCACCTTTCCGCTCAACAATATACCGTCCCCTTTTCTCTATCTCCCTTATCTTTTCTAAAACATTTTTCACCGTTTCACCGTTCAAAACGCTTGAATAACCATTTATGACGCTGTCAAAGCATTCTTTTGAAAATTTGAAATGTGTACTTTGTAATGCTCTTTTCATCAGATGTAGATCAACACCTTTAGCTTCAAGGTCTACTGTTTTTTCTCCGAGTCCGAAGTCTACGAAGAATATTTTTCCCTCCGGATTTTGAATCATATTCGAGGTTGTTAAATCGCCGTGAACTATACCGTTTTTGTGGAGTCTCCCAACTAACTTGCCAATAGTGTAACATAACTGCTGCCTTTGGGTGTTTTGAAAATCTAAGATTTTTTTAACTTGTACTCCCTCTATAAACTCCATCACTAATAACCCTTTTTCAGCGTCAACAAGATAGATTGCAGGTGTTGGAACTCCGGCTTTTTTTGCCTCGTTTATAAGTTGAGCTTCATGAACCGTCCTGTAAACTCTAATTCGCCTATCCAGTTCTGCTACCCTGTATTTTTTTGGAAGGCGTTTTTTAACAACCACCCTTTTACCATGCCAATCAGTGAGGTAAAGCCAAGCCTCAGCACCTTTTTTAAATGGCAATTGCTGGCTTATTTTATCCATGGAACTTCAACCTCTTCAAGCCGCCACCTTAATTTCACATAACTGTTTTCAATTTTTGTGGAAATGCCATGGGTAAATGCTAAAACACCGGTCCATGCAATCATTGCTCCATTGTCGACTGCATAGTGACTTGGCACAACACAAAATTTAGAGTTATGCTCTTCCGCTACCAATTTAACCATTTCTTGAAGTCTCTTATTTGCTGCAACCCCGCCTGTTAAGAGAACCTCCTTTTTCTCCGTGTGGGCTATGGCTCTCTCAGTCACCTCTGTAACCATTGAGAAGGCTGTTTCCTGGAGACTGTAGCATAAATCTTCTAGCCTGTAGTTATCCTTTTTAAGCATGTTTTTAGCCGCTGTTAGCAATCCGCTGAAGGACACGTCCATCCCCTTTACGGTGTATGGCAATGGGATAAATTTCCTTCCATCTCTTGCCAGTTTCTCTACAATTGCTCCGAAAGGTTCTCCTACGCTTTGGCGTAATCCAGCTTCTCTTGCAAAAACATCAATACAGTTCCCTAATGCTATGTCTAGGGTTTCTCCTAAAACCCTGTAACGACCAGAATCAAACGCTGAAACTATTGTGTTTCCTCCTGACACGTATAGTGTGACGGGGTCTTTCGCCCCAGTTATTAGCTTTCCAATTTCAATGTGCGCTAAAGAGTGATTCACCCCTACCAGAGGTATGTTGAAGTAGGCGGCCAGGGCTCTGGCAACTGTGGCTCCTGTTCGTAGGCATGGACCAAGTCCTGGCCCTTGCGAGAATGCTATAACTGAAAGGTTTTCCGGCTTTATTCCGGCTTTTTTGAAGGCTTCTGCTAAAACTTTGCCAGCGACCTCTGCATGGTGTCTTGCAGCTTCTCTGGGGTGGATGCCTCCCTCCGATGGGACATATGCGCTGACAGTGTTGGCAAGTATATCCCCGTCAAAATTTGCTATTCCAACGCTGAAGTCGTCTGCGGTGCTTTCAATCCCAAGACTGTAACCTTTCCCGCCAGCTCTAACTTTACCCATTAAGCGTCCTTCATCAATGTATATTTTTATCTTAAACAAAACATATTTTATTGAAAGTGCCTATATATTATTCTGAGAATATTGGAGCTTTGAAAAATGCCGAAACATAACGACTTAGAGCAAAAGGCCTTACAAATAATAATGAATGCTGGAAACGAGGGTTTACTCCAGTCTGAACTATGGAAGAAACTTGGGGCAAGTAGTAGAGAGGGCTCTCGAGTGGCGTTAAAACTCGAAAGCAAAGGGCTAATACGGAGAGAAAGGGAGCTTCGCAATGGAAGATGGACCTATAGGCTTTACCCAAAAAGGCTTCCAGCATCCCTAGATTCTATTGCAGACTGCCCCTGCATGATGTGTCCTGATAGTTACAGATGTGGGGCATCGGGGAGTATAACTCCAAATATCTGCGAAAAGCTAAGTGAATGGCTTCTAAGCTCAGCCGAAAATGACTTCGGCTTGTTAGGTGACAGCTAGTTTTGCCTAAATCTTGGATTCAGCAAAGGAAGAGAGACTTTTATTACAGAAGGGCTAAAGAGGAGAAGTACCGTTCAAGAGCTGCATACAAGCTTCTTCAAGCTGTTGATAAATACGGCTTTATCAAGAATGGCGATGTTGTCGTCGACCTTGGGGCGGCTCCTGGAGGCTGGATTCAAGTTGCTAGGAAAATTGTTGGGCATGAAGGCTTTGTTTTAGGAGTTGATTTAAAGCATATCCAACCTTTCTCTGAGGGTAATGTTCAAACAATTATAGGCGACATAACAATGGATGAAACAGCCGAGAAAATTTCTGAGAAGCTTCTAAAGAAAGCTGATGTGGTCCTTTCAGACGCCTCTCCAAATATTTCTGGAATATGGGAATTAGATCACGCCCGGCAAATAGACCTTGCTCAAAAAGCATTGGAAATAGCTGTTGAAATTCTTAAGCCTGACGGGTGCTTTTTTGTGAAGGTTTTTCAAGGAGACATGTTTAACGACTTCTATGAAAAAGTTAAGAAATTTTTTAAAGATGTTAGGGTGATAAAGCCAAAGGCGAGTAGGGCGCAAAGCTCTGAAATGTACATTCTAGGAATGCACTTTAAACCTGAATAGGCGGTGGAGCTAAATTCATATTTATGGAAATTAAGGAAGGTGGAAAAGATGAAAGTGGTTGCTGCAGATTCTTCAGCAGCTATACTCAGCGAAAATTTTGAACCTCTTTCAATAGTTGCTTCAGCAGCGGTTTTAGTTAGTTTTCCCTATAGAGAGCCAAGCGAGGTCATAGCCGAGCCTGTATTTGCAGAGGATGAAAACGGCCATAAGATCATCATAAGGGAAGCTAAACTGTGCAAGGAGCTGCTGGGGAAAGTTAAAGCTGACGTTGTGCACATTGACATGTCTTTCGGCGCGTTTCCAGTTGAACAATTGTCCCCTATTCAACTCTCAAACATGAAAATTTCTACCAAAGCTAAAGGCAGCCTTTTAAAAATCCTTCCCAACATAAGAAGAATAGCAAGCGAAATTAAACAAAAGTATGGTGTTGAAGTTTTGGCAATAGGCAAAGAAAGCATACCCGTTAGAGTGGCAGAACTTACAGCTGGAGCTTACGCCATAATCTACGCCTCTGAAAAGGCTTTAAAAGAAAAAAGGCCTCTACTACTCGGCTTGCCATCCAAAAGCCAGCCGAGAATTGTTGGAAGTAAAGTTTACCTTTACTCTTTGATGGATGGAGAGCACGATGTTAGAGGCTATGCTGAAGATACAGGTAAAGTGCTTGAAAATGTTAATATCTTCGAAATGTTAAATCCATGTGTAAGAGGCTTTAGAGCGTTAAAAATTGTTCATAAATAGGTGGATACATTTTGGGCTTTTCTTTCTTGCGAAATATTTCAACTAGAATTAAACGCGTTCTCACAGTTCTAACGTTCTTCTTCATTTTGCTGGCTGCTACAATTATAGGAGCCTTGACACCCCTAACGTTCGAGGAGAGGGAAGCAATAAATAAAGAGCTTCAGAAGATGCGGGAATCATTATCCAGTTTTGAAGGTATTCAAGGGATAGCGCTAATTTTTGGAAACAATTTTATGCTATGCCTTTCATTCTTCACTCCCTTCATAGGACCACTTTTTGGATTTTACGTATTATACAATACAGGAGTCGTTATAGCTGCAGAAAGCTCCAGCATCGGAGTAAATTCACTTATAACTTTTATCCTGCTTTTTATTTTTCCATTCACCTGGCTCGAGTATTTAGCATATTCCGCCGCCTCAGCTCAAAGCCTTTGGCTTGGATGGCGTATCATAAAGCATAAGGGAAGAAAAGAACTCGTAAATACATGTATTTTAATCTCTATATGTGCAGTAGTATTGCTTACCGCTGCAATAATAGAAATGGCAATAATTACTATTACTGGTGTTAAATAAGTAAAAATTAGTGAAAACTGTGTTGCGAAGGCTTTATTTTCGAAAATCGGAATAGTGAAAATTCACCTTAGCAGGTTTGATAGTGATAGACCAGTCCAAGCATATAAAGGCGCCTTTTAGCCATGGAGCGCTATCCACAGTGAATTCGGAGTCACTTTCGCAGTATTTTAAAGAGTTCGTTTTGTTTGGATAAACCCTTAAGATATCAGCCCGTTCCCATTGATATCTAAGGCTGGGTAAAACTTCATCTTAAGTTGTTACTTGCCTATTCGATCATAAAATTAAGGACCTCCCTAAACTTCCCTTTTTGAGACGGTCCGCTTCAGAAATGTTTAAGAATCCCCCTACTTAGACTGGTCTATCACCATCAAACCTGTGGGTTAAGAAGCCTAAAAGGAATCAGCCTTCTCATCATTCAAACAACGTACAAAAATATTCTTCAAAAAATAATAGCCAACCTGAAACACAATAAGGCTTTTAAGATGGAGAAGGGCTGTGGAATGCTGGAACCTATTCTGCAAAATATTCACATACTACTATAACAATTTAAGTTGCCATGTCCAGACTAGAGGCAAAAAATTTATAAAATAGAAATTTTCTCGGTGAAATTTCAGAGGATAGAAAATATATGCGTGGTGGGCTGTGCCACGTAGATAAGCCATTCAGAAGTTCGACGATAATGTTGGGTGTTGAACATGGGCATCCACATTATCGCCGAATTTCAAGGTGTAGATCCCGGGAAAATTTCCCGCGTAGAAGCAATTCAGGTTATTTTGGATAGGGTTGTCGCTAAGTCTGGTCTTAATGTTGTTTCTTCAAGTTTTCATCAGTTTAATCCTCATGGAGTTTCTGCCGTTTACCTCTTAAGTGAATCGCACTTAAGTGTTCACACATGGCCCGAATACTATTACATGGCTTTAGATATCTTTACATGCGGAGATGATGGACCGGCCTTCAGGGCTCTTCAATTGCTGATGGATGAATTCCAGCCTAAACATGTTAAAAGGAAAATAATTAGGAGGGAAATACCTGGAAAAGGTTGAAAACAAAATCTTACATGAACTTGCTGTTTCGAAGAAAACCATATGGGAGCTTCTTGATAAATCCAACTACCCCCTTAAAGATTTTATTGCAGCGTTAAAAATCCTCCATAGAAATCGTCATATACTCGCTGATGAAAAAGGTTTCTCTCTAACAAATGCAGGTAAAGGTAAAGTTAACTACAAAAGCCTAGACTTTAAGAGTGAAATATGCCCGGCGTGTCTTGGAAAGCGGATAATTCCAGAGGCTAAGTTCAAAGAGGTTTTAACTGAGTTTAAGCGCATAGTTGAAAAAAGGCCTCGTCCAACTCTTGATTTCTTTCAAGGTCACATGTTAGAGCAGGACGTCATCGCAAGGATAGCCCTAATGCACCATTATGGTGATTTACACCAGAAAGACATAGTGCTGATAGGTGATGATGATTTTTTGAGTATTGCTTTGGCTTTGACAAGGCTTCCCTCCAGCATAGTTGTTTTAGATATCGACACCAGGATAGGCGAGTTCATCAAGAGAGTTAACTTAGAGTATGATTTTTCCATAGAGTTTAGGAGGTATAATGTGGCCGATCCTTTGCCAGCAGACTTTCATGGAAAATTTGATGTCTTCTCCTCTGAGCCCCTTGAAACGCTGTCCGGTTTAAAAGCTTTCATATGTAGAGGCGCATCATGTCTAAAGATGAACGGTGTTGGGTATTTCGGTTTAACGCTTTATGAGGCCTCGCTTAAGAAGTGGCTGGCAGTTCAGAAGTTGCTTACGAGAATGAATTGTGTTATTACAGACATAATTCAAGGATTTTCCGTTTACCCAATGGATTATGGCACAGTGAATTATGAGAAATTCATTTCTAGCTTAGGTTTCACTGTGGGAGAAAATCCAGGGATAAACTGGTATAAATCAGCGCTGTTTCGGTTTGAAGCGCTCGGTAAGGTGAGACTTCCAGTAGGTCTAGATAAAAAGCTACGGGTGAAGTTTATAGACCAGAATGAAGATTTAACCCATCCATTTTTACATAGGGATATTGTCAAGAAATTAAATTTTAAAGTCGACTCTGCGGTGCTCTAGTCTAGGTAGGAGGAAGTATGCCAAAATACAAAGGAAAAACACATCTAGCAACTCTGGAAAATGTGAAGATTCGACATGCCGATGAGGAGGATTTACAGCAGATTGTCAAGCTTTCTAAGAAGCTTGGAAAAAACGAGAGCTCTATGGACTCAATGATATCTTCTATGCCCAGTGAATTCCAAAACCCTACATGGATTTTAAAAAATATCAAAGGAGAAAACACTGTGGTTTTTGTCGCGGAGGCAAATGGGAAAGTTATCGGATATTCTCTTGGATGGATTAGTCAACCGTGGGCGTATAAAGGTAGAAGGGGGTACATATGTGACTGTTTCGTTGAAAAACCTTATAGGAGGAAGGGCATTGGCAGGGCTCTGATCAAGGCAATGCTTAACTGGTTTGTTGGTAAAGGTGTGGAGTGTGTAGAAGCAGATGTATATTCTCGCAATATCCCCTCTTTAACGCTGTTTAAGGCTTTAGGCTTTGATGAAGTTTTTAAAAGGTTACGTTTTACAGTGATTAACAAAGCAGAATAGACTTTCCGTTCATTTTTCGCCCTGTTTCAGTGAACAAGATTTGTTTTTAGTAGCAAAAATTGGACAAAAAAGATTTATTCGGTTTCGGAAATTCGCCTGCCATCAGCTAATATTTTTTTCTGGTGGCCATTTTAAGATTTTAAGAATTTTGACGGAGAATTCGAAAAATAAAATAAACAAAAAGCATTTTATTCGTTTTAGTCTGATTTAGCGAGTACTATCGTAAGCTATGGTTTGTGTTTTTAGCAAATCTTGAAGCTTTGCACCTCCAAACTTAGGTCTATTCCCTTAACGCTATGGGTTATTTCGCCTAGACTTATAATATCAACTTCCTCTGAGGCGAAATCTAAAAAGTTTTCACTTGTGATTCCACCGCTCGCCTCAATCAGAACTTTCCCTATGAGGCCTGCCTGCTTTAGGAGGTTAACGGCCTCTTTTGTTTTTTCCAAGGAGAAGTTGTCAAGCATAATTATGTCTGCTCCAGCTTCTGCCGCGGTTAAAACATCTTTTACATCTGTCACCTCAACCTCTATTTTTTTGCTGAAGGATGCTTTTTGTCTGGCGAGTTCTACAGCCTTTTTAACGCTTCCAGCTATGGCTATGTGATTATCTTTTATTAGGATCATGTCGTCGAGGTGAAGCCTATGGGGGTCTCCGCCTCCGATGAATACGGCTTTCTTATCAAAGTAAAGCATTCCAGGTGCGGTTTTCCGCGTGCAAGCAATTTTTGTTTTATATCCAGCCCTGTTAACTGCGTCAACAATTCTTCTCGTCATTGTTGCTATACCGCTCATTCTTGACATGATGTTTAGCAAAGTGCGTTCAACTGAAAGCACCGTTCTCGCGTCCCCTGAAATCCTCATTAAAACCTGTTTAAGCTTTATTTCATCCCCGTCCTTGACATAGGCTTTAAATTTCAAGCCTAAACCTTCAAGAAGTACCTCAGCCTCTTCGATTCCGGCAACTATTCCAGACTGTTTGGCAATAACATCTGCCTCTACAAATCCTCTTTGTGGAATTATTAGAGATGTTGTTGTATCTCCTTGCCCCAGATCCTCAGCTAGCATTTTTAGAAGTCTTTCGTAAAGGATTTTTTTGGGCAAGAACATATCTTTCACTCTTTAAATGTTTAGACTCTGAGAACTAAATATTATTTATTGTAGTTTATCTCTTCTATTATTACTTTAACAGCATTTTCCAAGCCGTTATACTTCAAAGTTTCACTTTGGATATTTTTCATTCTTTCCTCATAATATCCTTCCAAAATTTGCTTGACATTTTTTAGAAGTCTACTCCTGCTTAGATTTTCCTGTTGAATCACTATTGCAGCACCCAAATTTTTAGCTTGAACGGCATTACTAATCTGCTCTGTGTGTCCAGGTGTAGGAACAAGAATCATGGGTTTTCCATAACACATACACTGGGTTATTGTTCCATGCCCAGCTCTGCTTATGACAAGATCGCAGGTTTTTAGATATTCAAAACGGTTAGTAAGCCATTTATAAATCGTTAAGTTGCCATTACGTATAGGGCTAACGTCAGCTTTTGGATATCCAAGTGACAATATAATCTCATAATCATCTGGAAAGTTCTTTAGAATTCTCCTTAAAATCCCTATGAAGAAGGCTCTTTCTTTTACGCTGCCGCTTATAGGCGCAAAGATTACGGGTTTATCTAAAGGCAGCTTAAGCCTTTTTCTTAAATCCTCTTGGCTTGGAAGCTCTTCTGGACGTACAGGTAAAATTGGGCCGATAAGCTTTACATTTTTCCTGTAATTTTTGGGTATGTTTAGGTTGCCAGCGCATATGGTGTAGGGCTGAGGAAAATCCGGTATCAAAACCACATTTCCGCCTGTCCAAATTTTTCCAATAAGCGTTAAGGCTATGAAATCCGCCAGCCGTGCAAGTCGAAGGAATCTTCTTCTCCTAGGAATTATAACTTGGAATTGGTTCAGGATGCAAATTCTCGGTATGCCTAGAAGCCGTGCCGCGATTAATGGGGAAACACGGGAGTCAGAAACGACTATGTCTGGGCTGAACTTTTCAATTGCATATAATTCAGCTCCAACCTGATCAATTAGGGTGAATGAGGAAAAAAAGGGACCTGGATTCACTGCTGTCTGCCGAAAGTCTATTGTTCCATCGGGCTTAACCCTGAAGCCTATCGGTGGCGCCTTGAAAAGGGGAAATCCTTCTCTCTCAATATAGGAAATACCCTCACGGTAGGTTGAAAATAATACTTCGACATTCATCTCTGAAAGCTTTCTCGCTATTGGAACACATCTTCCAACATGTCCAAGTCCTATGCCGCATGGCGAAAAGTAAACCCGCATGGGTTTATTTCCCGCCGAGAATTTCCCGCCTAACTTCACCCCGCGGTTTTTCCTCTTCGAAAATTATTGCCTGAAACTTGTAAACTTTTGTGCCTTGCATAAGCCAGCAATCCGGAGGAAGACCAGCCTTAACACAGCATTGGCATAAAAACTCCTCTTCATCCCAGTTCCATTCAACAGGAACCTGCGGTAAAAGTAGGCCCTTATAGTAGCCCCTCTCAATTATTAAGCCATCTTCACCAACCTTTATTTTAGAGGGATACTCGCTTGGCTTCCCTGCTTCAACAAGCTGAGGGGGTGTGAGAACGCTCACTTCAAAAGTCACTTTTTCCAACTCATCTAAGGAAAGGGGGTTAAAACGCGGGTCTTCAGTTGCTGAGCTTATTGCAGAATCGACAACTGCCTGAGCTAACGGAGTTGTCGGATATGGATAGCCTATGCAACCTCGCAGCTCCTTGCCACCCATAATAAAGCTGTTAATCGTTACAAATACTCCGCATGGCTTCATGAGTTTTTCTGGAAGCCCTTCCGGTAGCCTTATTCGCTTACCATTTTTCAAGAACTCTTCTACGGCTTTGCGAGCTAGTTTAACGAGAATCTTTCCTTCTTCTAGGCTTAGTTCGAAGGACAAATCTTTTTCTCCGTTTAATTAGTCTTTCAGGTTAGAATTTCATTGATTCCTCTTGAGTTCCATCCTTTGTTATTAAGAGAAAGTCTATTCCATCACCGCTCATAATGTCTCTGCTTATTGCGGACTTTATAGCTCTAACGACAAGGTCTTTTCCTTCTTTAACGCTCATGTTTTCCCTGTAACTTTCCTCTAAAACCCCCATGGCTATCTCCGTTCCAGAACCGACAACGGCGAATTTGTCAGGAATAACTGAACCTAAAACGTCTAAAACATATAGAGATGGTCCCTCATCATCTATTCCTCCTACAATAGTCTGAGTTATCAACGGGGCTAACCGGCGGGAGAAAAGCAGGTTTGACATCAGCTTAGCTGCAGATCTAACAGAAATGGGTCTGCCAAAATCCAAACTATATAAATTAGCGTAAGCCTCAACTTCTCTAGCTAAAATCTGCATGTCTGATACGAGCCCTGCGCACGCCGCGCCTATGCGATCTGTTATTCTGAAAACCTTCCTGCCGCCTCTGCTTACAATCAAATATCCATACGATACACGTTTTTCAGAAGCTAGAATAACGCCGTCTCTGCAAACGATGCCCACTGTAGTGGCGCCTGGAATCCATAGGTACTGCTGCATCTGCGCATCTCTTTCCACAATACTCACCTTTCCATGTAATACAAGCACAAACTATTAAACTTAATGTTTCAAATAAACCTTTAACGAAAGTGAAGCCTTAATGCTAACTCTTAACGTCAAAAAATTTGAAGAAGCCTGGTTTGGAGTTGCGGTAAGCGGCTCAGAGATTTATGCAACAGCCTTTGCGTTCAGCAGACTCAGGGTTCTGCAATCCCTCCTTAGAAATATACCGTTTTATATGCCATTTCAATATGCAGAAAATATGTCTGCTTCTGCTGGCCAAGTTATTGCCCTACTCTTCGACATCTACTCGGGTAAAGAGTTTTCTAAAGGCATTCCGTTAATTCTAGATCATCTTACGCCATATGCTAAAAAAGTTTTAGAGACTGTAGCATCAATTCCCATAGGATATGTCACCTCTTATGGATCTGTTGCCAATGTAGCTGGCGGAAGCCCAAGGGCTGTTGGAAATACTCTAGCATCTAACCCTTTCCCACTTCTTATTCCGTGCCACAGAGTTGTTGCTTCAAACTTCTCTTTAGGGGGGTATAGCCAGGGCTTAATGGCTAAGTGGGAAATCCTAGGGCGGGAGAAGAGAGGCTACATGGAAAGCTTACAAATCAAATTGAAAAATGGAAGGCTGCACGTTTTCCCAGTAGAACTCGTGCTTAATAAGCCGAATGAAACATATGTTAAGATCTCGAATAGCAAATAATAAAATCAAATAAAAACTTTAATAATGGATGTTTAATGGTAAAGGCAATTAAGCTATGAAATTCTACTGCAAACCTATTTCTTTTTCACGAGGACAAGCCTTATGAGGCCTAGTAGCCTAAGTCCGTCCTGATTCTTCTCCGAAAACGTAAATAAGGGGATGATTAACTCAAAAAAGGGATGATTAATGGTTAAACGTGGGCTTTTCGTAGGTAGGTTTCAGCCCTTCCATATGGGGCATCTTCACGCAGTTAAGGAAATTTTAAGAGAAGTAGACGAGGTGGTGATAGTTATCGGCAGCGCTCAATACAGCCATAGGATTGAGAACCCCTTCACCGCTGGTGAAAGAATTGTTATGATTAGGAGGGCTTTAGATGAAGAGCGAATGGACTATAGGCGTATATGGATCGTGCCTGTTCCAGATTTTCATATACATATGGTTTGGGTATCAGCTGTTGAAGGTTATACTCCACGATTCGACGTTGTCTATTCCAACGAACCTTTGACGAGGAGGCTTTTTAAAGAGGCAGGATATGAGGTGAAGCCCATACGGTTCCACAGGCGTAAGGATTATTCGGCAACAGAAATAAGAGAAAGGATCCTTAGGGATAAAAACTGGGGTGAGCTTGTACCCAAATCCGTGGAAGAATTCATAATAGAGATAGGCGGTGTTGAAAGGCTTAAGGATCTTACAAAGAGCGATAAAGTCTAATCTTATCCCCAACTTTAACGTTAAAAGTTTTCGCAGCATTCCCTTGGTTTATTGATATTTCTAAAAAGTCATTACTTCCAATAATTGCTAAGGGCTTTTTAACTTCAACATCCGCATAAGCCCTACACAATTTCAACATCAACTTTAACCTACCAAGTTTAACTCCGATTTTTTCCTTTACGCCAAGCAAGTCAAGGTGTTTCGCCGTAGAATTTGTAATAATATTCCCAAATCCATCGATATATATAATTTCCCCTTCTAGAAAGCCCCTCTTAAAAGTTGGACGTGCAAATTTCGGCATAACAATTCTACGGATTTTCGATCCTAATTCGGACGGGCTAATACCTTTAGAAAGATATGCTGCAGCAGGGGCAAAGATGTCCCTTCCATGAAAAGTTGCGGACACTTTAGAAAGCATAAATTTAGGATTTTTTATTTCATAAACATCTTTTATATCCATATGGCTAGCCGCCAAAACTAATACTCCGTTATCTGGCCCAATAAAATGCGCCCTGCTAGTTTCAATAATTATTGGTTTTCTTTTCGTTCCAACACCTGGGTCTACAACAGCCACATGGATTGTGCCGTCTGGAAAATAGGGCGCGGCCGCAGCTAAAACATACGCCCCTATTCGAATGTTGAATTTCTCCACTTGATGGGTTATGTCAATTATTAAGGCGGAGGGGTTAATTCTTAGGATAACTGCCTTCATCTCAGCAACATATGGATCGGATAAACCGAAATCTGTAGTTAAAGTTATAATGCTCGACATATCTTTACCTCTCAAATCTCAGCTTAAATTTGGCTTATTTGTTCTTTAATTTTAACAATGGTGTAATGGCGTGGTTATGCTTTTTGACGCTAACTTGTCTAACGCCCTCGACGCTATTACTGAAAAGCCTACTACTGCACATTTGAACTTTCCTCCTTATAAATTGAGGTGCACGCAATCAATGTGAGAAGCTCATTTGCTTCACTCACATACGTCCTTTTAAAACAAGTTTCCCGTCTAACCTCCGTGGGATACAGGAATAAAGACAACATCATCTCCATCTTTTAGATTTGTTTCCAAACCATTAAGCACACTTATTTCTTTTCCGTTTATTAATATTAAATTGTTAGATCTGGGGCTTCTGAGCTCGGATTCCATCAAGGCTGCTTTGAGATTTGGCAGTTTCTCAATTATCTCCCTTATAGCTTCCTTGAGTGCCGTAGAATCTTTAAGAGTTAATGTTAATTTGCTTTTTCCAGCTAAGCTTTGAAGACTTCCAATAAACTTTACAGTAACTTTCATATTAATCCCTTCTCAAAGGTCATACAACTACAATTAGGGAAATGTCATTGACATTTGTTCCTGTTGGGCCTGTTAAGATTGAGTCTCCGATTTTTGAAAAGAAGCCATAAGAGTTGTTATCCGCGAGAAATTTCTCTGGTTTTAATCCCATTTTATCTGAACGAGTTAGGGTCATTCCATCAACAATGGCTCCCGCTGCATTTGTGGGCCCGTCAACTCCATCTGTGCTTAGAGAGGCTATGACCACACCATCTAAGCCGCAAATTTTGGTAGCTGCAGATAAGGCCAACTCTTGGTTTCTCCCTCCTAACCCTTTACCTTTTACAGTTACAGTTGTTTCCCCTCCAGCTATAATTCCAGCTGGCTTTTTAATTGGATTACCTGAGGCTTTAACTTCACGGGCTATGGCGGCTAACACTATCCCCACGTGTCTAGCTTCCCCTTCAAGTGATGTTGTCAGTAAAAGTGTTTTTAAACCTTCATCCTGTAAGGTCTTGCACGCAGCTGTGCAAGCCAACTTATTGTTTCCAATAATTATGTTGTAGACTTTTTTGAAAGCCTCATCATTTTTCTTAGGAGTTTCAGGGATAT
Organism: Bathyarchaeia archaeon; assembly: GCA_038871175.1. GTDB lineage: Archaea > Thermoproteota > Bathyarchaeia > Bathyarchaeales > Bathycorpusculaceae > JAVZIQ01. The sequence goes on from JAVZIQ010000001.1 coordinate 108,164, forward strand.
ATCCCTTTTTTCCCTCCAATAAAATTCTCCTGATCGATTCGGGTGCGTCTCTCCATAAGGAATATTTACGTAGAACTTTTATTGCGTCGGCAAATGTTGTTGAATCGGGGACTGTGGGACCCGAGGCGATGAAATCTAATGGGTCGCCTAGAACGTCTGAAAGTATTAGGTTTATAATTGTTGCAGGAAACGCTTTTTTGGCAAGCCATCCTCCCTTAAATTTTGACAGGTGTTTTCTGACAGTGTTCACCTCTTTTATAGTTGCGCCGCACTTCAAAAGGTCTTCAGTTATCTTCCTCTTATCCGCTATTGAAATTCCGTTAATGGGCATGGGCATCAAACTTGACCCTCCGCCCGAAAATATGCATATGATGAGATCTTGGCTGTTAGCTTTCTCAGCTATTTCAAGCATCCGCGAGGTTCCTTCAACTCCTGATTCATCTGGCATGGGATGGCTTGCCTCATGAATTTCAACAACTCTTGTTCTATGTTTACTGCCTTTCGGAACATTTACAATTCCACACGTAATCTTATTTCCCAAAATTCCCTCTAAAGCTTCAGCCATTGAGCCGCCAGCCTTTCCTCCTCCCAAAACGTAAATGTTTCTAAACTCTTTAAGATTGAACTCGCAACCGTCAACATAAAGTATCGATCCTTTTAGCGATACCCTCGCCCTTATTAGCTTCCCAGGCTCTACTGCATTTATCGCGTCTTCAAGACTTTTTAATGCTAAAAAGCGCCCGTTTTTGTTAGGTTGAGTTACTCCGTTATCGACGAGCTGTTTCATGTTACTTATATTTGCCATCTCTTCACCAATATTAGATGCCCGAATGAAACGCGTAAATATAATAAGTTGGATGGCATAAAGTGTTTTGCAATTACTTAATGGTGGAGCCTAATGAAAAAGCCTAAAGTCTATGTAACTCGTGAGCTTCCAGAAAGAGGAATGAAGGTTATAATAGAAAATTTTAATGCTGAAATCTGGCCTGAATACGGTCCTCCGCCCAGGGAGGAAATTATGAGAAAAGTTAGAGAAGTTGACGCCCTCGTTACACTTTTAAGCGATAAGATAGATGCCATGGTTTTTGATGCTGCGCCAAGGCTGAGGATTGTTTCACAGATGGCTGTTGGCTATGATAACATAGACATAGCTGAAGCTACAAGGCGAGGCATATATGTTACAAACACTCCGGGAGTATTAACTGAAACCACAGCGGATTTTGCTTGGACCCTATTAATGGCTGTTGCGCGGCGTGTTGTAGAAGCAGACAAGTACGTCCGGGAAGGTAAATGGAAGGTTGCTTGGCATCCAAGCATGTTTTTAGGTAGAGACATATATGGTGCAACAATAGGCATCATTGGCGCAGGCAGAATTGGAACAGCCATGGCAAGGAGGGCTAAAGGCTTTAACATGAAAATACTCTATTACGATGTCATTCCGTTGCCAGTTGAAGTTGAGAAAGATTTAGGGGCAAAGCCTGTGAATTTAGAAACCCTTCTAAGGGAATCTGACTTTGTAACTGTTCACGTTCCATTAATGAAGGAAACATACCACCTTATAGACGAATACAAGCTTAGACTTATGAAGAAAACAGCGTATTTAATTAACAATTCACGAGGCCAAGTTGTGGACGAAAAGGCGCTGTATAAAGCATTAAGTGAAGGGTGGATTGCAGGTGCAGCCTTAGACGTTTTCGAGGAAGAACCAACACCCGCTGAGAACCCGCTTTTAAGGCTTAATAACGTGGTTGTTGCACCTCATATATCTAGCGCAAGCCATGAAACGCGTTCGCTGATGTCTGAAATGGTTGCGAAAAATCTTATCGCTTTCTTCAAAGGGGAGAAACCGCCTAACCTAGTTAATCCAGAAGTCATGAAAGTAAGACCTTTATAAACATGTTAAGTAATGTTAATTTTTCAAGGGTGCTTAGAAATGGGCTCCATATTTGCTGAAAGGATGAGAGCTCTGGGAACGGAAACAGCCTTTGAAGTTCTTGCTAAAGCAAAAGCCTTGGAAAAGAAAGGAAAAGAAATTATCCATTTAGAAATAGGCGAACCAGATTTTGACACACCTAAGAACATCAAAGAGGCTGCTGTGAGAGCTTTATATGCCGGATATACACACTATGTTCCAGCAGCAGGAATTCCGGAATTAAGAGAGGCTATTGCCGAGCATATTTCCGAGACTAGGAAAATACCAGTTTGCCCTGAAGAGGTTGTTGTTACTCCAGGAGCAAAACCTATAATGTTCTTCAGCATACTCGCATGTGTAAATTCTGGAGAGGAAGTGTTATATCCAAACCCAGGATTTCCAATCTATGAGTCCTTAATAAATTTTGTAGGAGCCAAACCCGTTCCTATACCATTAAAGGCAGAGAAAGATTTTAGCCTAGACCACGAAAATTTTAAAGAGATACTTAGTGAAAAAACTAAAATGATAATATTAAATTCTCCGGAAAACCCTACTGGAGGAATTTTGACAAAAGAGGACTTGAAGCTTATAGCCGACTGCACTGTCAATCGAAAAGATTTAGTCATTCTTTCAGACGAGGTTTACAGCAAAATAATATATGAGGGAACGCATGAAAGCATCGCTTCGTTTCCAGGATTTAAGGAAAAGACGATAATTTTAGATGGTTTTTCAAAGACGTATGCAATGACGGGGTGGCGGCTTGGCTACGGTGTTATGAGGAAGGATTTAGCTCAGAAAGTCGCACAGCTAATGGTTAACTCTAACTCTTGCACTTGCGCCTTTGTACAGATGGCAGGGATTGAAGCTCTAAGGGGACCTCAGGACTTTGTTGCTGATATGGTTGCAGAGTTTAAGAAAAGAAGAGAAGTTATAGTTTCAGGATTGAATCGTATTGAAGGAATAAGGTGTAAAAAGCCTAAGGGTTCTTTTTACGTTTTCCCAAACATAACTTCTACCGGGATGAAATCTGGAGAACTCTCTGAGTATCTTCTCAACAAAGCTGGAGTTGCAGTTTTGCCGGGGACATCCTTCGGAAGTTTCGGGGAAGGATACCTCCGCTTGTCCTTCGCAAACTCCGTTGAAAACATAAATAAAGCTTTAAAAAGAATAAGAGAGGTTCTTGAAAACCTATAAAACCTCTCAGTTTTCAACCTTCTCTCCTATAAGCACCTCAACTATTTCTGAGGCTAGCTGTATCAAATTATCTGCCTGTTTTATGGCTTTATCTTCATTTACTTCCTCCAGTTGTACAAGCTGCTGCATTATCCCTTCAATTTCAACTAAACACCTTAATATTGGGTCGTTTGCTTTTTGAATTTTCTCTGCAGCTTCCCTTACAACACTTTCTATGAAGGCTGGCTCCCCAAGACTGTAGTATATGGCATTTCGGGCTTTTCGAATGGCTTCTAAAACCAGGCTTGGAGCCATATAAGGCATTTTTCTAGCTGCTTCAAGTTCAGCTTTGGCTTCCCTTAAATAACGCAAGGCCCACCCCCGCCTATACTGGTCTATCACCGCTAAACACCTCAGCATCCCTAAAAGAAGCTGAGTTGACTTAATAAAGTTACTCGCCTTCTCCACCTTCCTCGTTAGAGGAAAACGCCTCCGCCTTGGAGTAAACGTGAGTTATGTACCCTGCAATTTGGTTTCGCACCCTTGTTGTTGCTCCACGTATAAGTGCCTCAACGGCGCGCTTGTTATCTTCAAACTTGGCTGAGAAATGATTGGGATAACGCCTAATTAGCTCCTTTGCTGCACGCTTGACATGCTCTGTCCGAACTTTTCCCAACTTGGCAGCCCTCCAGTTTTATCGTCATTTCACTCTCCACCAGTTCAAAGTTGAGGTGAACATTTCATTAATTAAATGCATAATATAACCTTACCTCCGCCACTATTTGGAGTTTATTTTCACTCTGAAAAAATCCTCAAAGTTCTTGGCTATCTGCTCTGCTGCTTCTTCGAATTTAATCCCTTTAATCTCAGCTATACTCTTGACAACCATGGGAATAAACGCTGGAGTTGTAATTTTGCCTTCAAACGGATGTTTAAAGTAAAGTACAGGACCATCAGTTTCTGTCAGCAAATGCGTTAACGATGCTTTTTTAACAACTTCACGTATGCCATTAGAGTAAACCACAGGCGGCCCTTCACTGATATAGTAACCTAGATCAATTATTTTTGGAAGTTTACTTATTGGGTTACTGAACCAGTGGAGTAAAACCTTTTTTATGCTATAGGATGGAAGCATTTCCACAATTTTTGAGGTTGTTCCTCGAGAGTGAATTATGACAGGTAGGTCGAGCTTTTCGCTTAAATGAAGCATTTTCTGGAAAACTCTTAGCTGTTTATCCCATATTTTTTCGTATTTATAATCTAACCCTACTTCGCCAATTGCCACTATGGCCTTATTATCTCGGTTTTTCAAAATGAATTCCTCTGTCCGCTGAATATCGTCTTCTGTTAAGGTTTTTACATTCCAAGGGTGAATTCCTAAGGCGGCGTAGACCCTTCCAGAATACCTTTCAGCCAACTCTAAACTTTTAATGCTTGTATCAAAATCCATGGAGTTGGAAACTAAAGCAACAACGTTGGAGTTTTTCGAATCATTTATTATTTTTTCAACTACTTCCGCATATTCCTGATCGGATAAGTGTATATGAGCATCAGTAAATATAGGGGATTTCATTTCACCGCCTTTAAGCTTACACTAAATTTATACACTTTTAATAATTTCCTTTAAGAGACCTGAAAATTCCATGTCTATTTTGGCAGATGAGATGCAATAAAGGTTAAATATTGCTTTAACTTGAAAAAGAAGCTACGGAGGAGTATTTATGGCGGATTTAGAGTTAGCAATTGCTCCCATGCATAGAATATGCAAAAAGGCTGGAGCTGAGAGAGTGAGCGAAGCAGCAGCTAAGGAGCTGGCTAAAGCATTAGAGGAAATCGGGGTAAAAATTGCTAAGGAAGCCTTAGACTTTGCCATGCATACTGGAAGAAAAACCATAAAGGCAGAAGACATTGAAATCGCTTCAAGAAAGGTTATGGGTAGATAACTTTATCGCCCCTACTTTCTTTCTATGTAAACGCTGTTTCATTTAGTAACAAATATAAGCTTGAAGGGAAGAATAGCCCTTAAAGAGGATCGGAGCTAAACTTATGGGTGGTAAGAAGAAACTTAGTTTAAAGCAGATGGAAAGAATGCAGTTGCGAAAGGAAGAGGAGGACAAAAAGAAAAAAGATAAGGAGAAGGCTGCGGCTAAAGAGAAAAAGCCAGCTGGAATATTTATTCCAGACGTTAAGGGCGGAAAAGTTGTGGATGAGTTAAAGAAATTGAAAGTTTTGACACCTTACTCCGTTGCATCTCGGTTTAATATAAGGATAAGCGCT
>JAVZIQ010000002.1:0-111259 GCA_038871175.1 Bathyarchaeia archaeon
GGTGAAGTTTTACCATGAAAAATTTTGAAATGCAGAGGAAGGACCAATATGTCCAGAGTAATAAAAAGTAAAGCACGGCTAGTTGCACTAGGAATACAAATACTCCATTAGAGGCTTGAATGTTATAGAACATGCGGTGAAAGTCAAATTCCTCTAGTCTTTATAAGCGGAGTATTCATACCAGTAGATCAGTTGCCACCGTGGGGAAAAGCAATAGCCTCAATTTCACCCCTTACATATTATACAGACATGACTAGGCAGCTACTCCTACGCAAGGGTTTTTACCCTTTGGCACTTGACTTTCTGGTAATTATAGCCTTCACAGTGGCATTTGCCTCTGCGGCTATAAAGCTGCATGAGAAAACCCTTGCAAAACGGTTAAGTTAATTCATCCACATAGAAATATTGATGAAAAAAGTAACAGTAATTATCCATCAAAGGGAAATAAACAAGTTTTTTCCTAAGGGGTTTCAACTAACCCTCAAAGATGAAGCCTCCATAATAGAAGCCATCAAAGCAGTGGATGAGGAAATAAAGAAGAAAGCCAAAGTATTTCCTATAGGGAAATGCAAAAGCTTGCTTCAGATGGTCTACCACCCAATTGAAAAAAGATTTTACAAACAGGTGGCAATCCACGCCAACGTAAAGTCTAAACCTATAAATATAAGAGAAAACCTCACATCACCGCTCCCAAATGAAACAACGGTAATTTTGATACCAGAAAACGGATGTCAAACAGACTGGGAAGAACCATATATCTCCGTGTAAAACAAGGGTTTATTTTTAAAGCACGCTAAAATTCCATTGATCCTTTAGGTTTTACAAGCCCCAGACCAAAATTTAGGTAAAAGGTTAAGTTAGCAAGTTAATGACGCGGCGTATAAGTGTTTTTCCAAAAACAATATTAGGGAAAAATTTTTCATAAACTGCGGCGCTTATGTTTTATCTAAGCGATAGTGTTCCGCTGATTCAAACCCGTAGCGGTAACAGATAATGATTTCTCCCGGAAAGTCCCTCCTTCTCGACAGCTTCCCATGTAGGGGAGAATAATTTTTCTTTGCTTATTTCAAATACTTCTTTGGATTTTTCTTAAATTCTTCTTCGCAGGCTTTAGAGCAGAAGTAGACTAGGCGGCCTTCATGTTCAATTCTGCTGTATGCTGTTTCAGGATCTATTTTCATCTTGCAAACAGGGTCGGTAACCAACCTTTTTTTCTGCAACGTTTTCACCTCCTCCGGCTCATATTTTCTTAAAGTTTGGCTGTTAAAGGCAACTATAACCGTGCTTAAGGACATTGTTAATGCGCCTATGGCGGCTGGCAGGTTTACGCCTAGCCCTGATAGGATTCCTGCCGCAACCGGTATCGTTATGATGTTGTAGCCTGCCGCCCACCATAGGTTTTGAGCCATCTTCGAGTATGTTTTACGCGAAATGTCTATGACTTTTGCAACGTCTCTTGGGTCGTTTTTAACTAGGATTATGTCTGCGCTTTCTATGGCCACATCTGTTCCAGCCCCTATTGCTATGCCTACATCCGCTGTGACAAGCGCCGGAGCATCGTTAACACCGTCTCCAACCATAGCCACTTTAAAGCCTTTTTCTCTTAAAAGCCTTATTTTCTCCGCTTTTCGGTCAGGTAGGACTCGTGCAAAGTATTCGTCTACGCCAAGTTCCATTGCAACCCATCTTGCGACTTCTTCAGAATCTCCGGTAAGCATGTAAACCTTCAACCCTTTCTCCTTCAAACTTTTAACAGCTTCAAAAGATTCTGGTCGTATTATATCTGCCAAGGCGAAGGCGCCTGCAAGTTTTCCATCTACAACCGTGAAAACAACGGTTTTGCCTTGCTCCTGCAACTCTAGCATTTTAGCATCGTTCACTTCAATTTTTAGCTCTTCTAGCAAGTTTAAGTTTCCAACGTAAACTTCTTTTTTCCCAACTTTTCCATAGGCTCCTCTGCCTGGTAAGGCCTTAAAATCGCATGTTTGGGGAATGGTTACGCCTCTGTTTTTCGCATGTTCCGCTATTGCCTTTGCTATTGCATGTTCAGAGTTAAGCTCTATGCTTGCAGTCAGCCTTAAAAGTTCCCTTTCCCGAATTATGGAAACCGTGTCGGTTACGCCAAACTTGCCAACCGTCAAAGTGCCTGTTTTGTCAAAAACAACAGCATCTACATCCTTAACCATTTCGAAGGCGCGTCTGTCTCGGATGAGGATTCCGTTTTTAGCAGTTATTGATGTTGAAATGGCTACAACTAGTGGTATAGCCAAGCCAAGGGCGTGGGGACAAGCTATTACAAGCACTGTTACAGCCCTTTCAAGGGCAACGTCAAGGCCTGCAATGAAAGACCAAACTGTGAAGGCAATTACTCCGACACTGGCGGCTGCGTAAAACAAAAGAGCTGCAGCCTTGTTGGCTAAATCTTGAGTGTGCGACCTGCTTTCTTGAGCCTGCCTAACCAGCCTTATAACCTGAGCAATATATGTTTCCCCTCCTGTCTTTTCAATCTGTACTTTAAGGATTCCATCTCCGTTTATAGCTCCGCCCACAACCTTGTCAGCGGGTTTTTTGCTTGTGGGTTTTGACTCGCCTGTCAGTAAAGCCTCATTAACAAAGGATTCACCCTCTACAACGACTCCGTCGGATGGAATTTTTTCGCCTGGACGCACAAGAACAACATCGCCCTTGCTCAGCTGCGAAACTGAAACATCTAAGATTTCTCCGTTTTTAAAAAGATGAGCCGTGGTAGGCATTACACGCACAAGCTCTTCTAAAGCCATGGAAGCGCCTAGAACGCTTCTAGCTTCTATCCAGTGGCCTAAAAGCATAACGTCAATAAGTGTTGCAAGCTCCCAGAAAAAATCCATGCCACTTGCTGCGAAAACAGTTCCAAGCGAATAGAACATGGCTATGGATATTGCAGCTCCAATAAGCGTCATCATTCCAGGCTGTTTGGCTTTAACCTCCTCCAATAAACCCTTTAGAAAAGGCCACCCGCCATAAAGGTAAACAACAAATGACAAAAGGGCTAAAACCTGTTTCTGAAAAGGAATCCATAACCAACCAAGCCCAAACCACATCTGAATCATTTCTGAAAGAAGCAAAATTGGAACACTCAGAAACAATGAAACCCAAAACCTTCTCTTAAACTCGCCTACATGATGAGCATGATTATGACTTGACACGCCAACCACTCAACCAACATTATTGTTCCAAATCAAGCTTATACTTTTTCAAAAGCATCACAAAGAAAATCCAAGAATAAATTTCTAAATTTCAGCATCTCACACGATTACCCATGCCAAACAATACATTAATCACATGAACAATTCGACTTTGATGATTCTATAACAGCGATTAAAGAAAACAAAAATGTCTCAGGAAAATTTAGCTGAAGGTGACTTTTAAAATGTTTGCACTACGCCTTATGGTGTTATGAAGTTTAGAAAGCGAAATGATTGGAGTACAGAGGGTTTATTAAAAAGTGCAATGGGTGGAATTTGAACCATCCACGACATGGCTAAATCTCCCGCAAATCCCCCTTTTCTACTTCTTTCTCGTTTTTACGAGGCTTTTTATGCAAGTTGAGGCTTGCGCTGAGTTTTCCGAGTTTGCTGCAACTAACAGAAAATGTTAGTTTATAATTTAACGTATTATGTTCCAATGTTCCTGGTGGAAACTTTGAATTTTAGATTGCTATTGATAAATCTTTTTCCGGGTGTCTATTTTGGCGACGACTATTATTTTTTCTTGCTCGTAGACTTTGAATAGTGCTCGGTATTTCCCTACGCGTAGCCTGAAGGTGTTTGCCTCGCCTGCAATTTTAACTATGTCAAGTTTGACGGTTGGAAAATCTTCCAGCTGCTTTAGCTTGTCAACTATGCGTTGCTTATCTTCGAGGCTCATTCTCTTTAAAAACTCATATGCCTTTTTATAGAGTAGAACTCTAAACTTCATCGAGAGATTTCAACTCGTTGAAACGCTTGTTTTTAACTATCTCATCAACCTCTTTCATTAACACGCACTCTTCAGTGGTCAGAAAAACATCTTCAAGAAAATCCCTTAACTCATCAAGCTTCCTACCTATTTCCTCAACCTTCTCCAAAACCGTTTCGCCCAAAAAACCACCCAAGTAAACGAATACAAAACACACCTTAATAACGCTTACCTCTCCCATCCGAATAGTTCCATTAACAGCGACTGATGGAGCTCATGGTTAGGTTTAAAATCTCGGTTCAATTCTCGGATTTTTGCTGAATTCTAATATCAATCATAAATTATTTGAAATTCTAGTTGCGGGATTTGAACCTTGAAAGAGTGAGTATACCACTCGCAAAGGCTTCCTTCGTTTAATCAGCTAATGCTAATAACAGAAAACGGCCAATAAAAAGTTAAATGCTAAAAAAAGGTTTTCTAGGCAGTATCCTAAATCTATTGAAGAAATCGACCTTTACATTAAATCAACTAATTTAGCTGGGGAAGTTAAGGCAGAATATCATTTTCAGGATGTAAAGTCCATGCCGTCGCATGTAAGATGTGGAAACTCTGAATGTCGAGAGGGATGTTATAATATAGTGCTAGATATAATTCTACCCATATACCGTGAACGTGAGACTGAGAAAGAGGGTACCATCGTTTGCAGAGGATATGAGAAAATAGGCAGGGATACAAGATCATGTTTTCATATTGCACGCTACAAGCTTCGGATTAAATATAAGTCTTAAAGCTTCTAGGTATTCTCAAGCAATATCCCCATTCTGTTTTTGTTACAAGCTCGTAGCCTTCACTTAAGTATTTAGTTAATTCTTCTTTTGATTCTGTGTAAACCACGTTGAACTCGTTTTCCCTTATCCATCCTTTAACAATATGCACATATCTTAACGTGTTTTGGATGTTGCAGTGTCGGGCAAATCTTTGAGTTTCCACAATATCTTTAGTTTTAAAGTAATGCCAGCTAATGGCGAAATGTCTGAATGTATGGAAGTGGATTTTATAGAAGTCTGGGTTTACTGTTTCTTTGGCTAAGATATTTTTATACCCCATAAAGCATCAGTGAAGTATCTTGCTTTTTTGAAGGTGAAAATCCGCTCTCTTTTCTTTAGCAACCTTATTAGAAGGGTTGCTAACTTATTGCTTATATTATATTGTCTTGTTCTGTGTCCTTCAACTCCAGTAATCGTTAAGGTTTTGTCTTGAAAGTTAACGCCTTTCCATGTTAATCTCCACACTTCAGAAGCTGAAGCTCCTGTTTCAACAGCAACAATTACGGCAGCTCTAAGCTGTAAACTCCTAATCCTATAAATAAGCTGTTTAACCATGGAAGGGTTTGGAACATAAAGCTCCCTGTTTTTGTAAGCTCTATATTTGGGTTTCTGAACCTTTAACCCTTGAAACTCTGCATATTGCCTAACAGCTTCTAAAGCGCATTCCTTACTTTTATCGCTCCAGTCTTTAGTTAAAACTTGACTAAACATATCTCAAATGAACCGCACAGTTGCTTTAGATACTTCAGCTTCCTTTCAACCGTGCTTTCCCTGTTGCCTTTCCTTAGCAGCCATAAGCCAAACTCAAATAAGGGAAGTCTCGGAACCGTCGTATGTTCTGAGCAGGTGCAGGGGGTGGGATTTGAACCCACGAACGCCTACGCGACAGGCTCCTGAAGCCTGCGCCTTTGACCAGGCTCGGCAACCCCTGCCATTTGTATACTGAAATTCTATGCGAAAAGGTTTAAAAGTTGCTGTTTTGTACTTTAGTTTGGTGATAAATTGCCCACGCATGGTTCGCTCTCCAAGGCTGGAAAAGTTCGCTCCCAGACTCCGAAGATTCAGCCCGCGCCAAAGAAGGGGTCTAGCCCTAGGTTTAGAAATAGACGCAATTATGAGAAGCGCGTTGTTTTGCAGCGGAAGCCAGGACAGAACTGGATTTAGACTTTAGTTTCATATTCAATAATTTTTAGATAGTTTAGTTTATTTGATAGTCTACGTTAATCTTATGGGCTGCGGAATTTGAGCTATTATGAGGCAATAAGAGAGATTATAGAAACTTTGATGATTATTCCAACGCCTAGCTTAGAGGATGTTAACAGAATTAAAATGCGGGTTGCCTCCAAATATAAGCTTGATAAAATGCCTTCAAACCCCGAGTTGGTTATGGCTTTGGCAGATGATGAAAGAAGAAGGCTTCTTCCAGTTTTGCGCAGGAAGGTGACAAGGACTATTTCAGGAGTGGCTGTTGTTGCTGTGATGACTCAGCCTCATCCCTGTCCTCAGTTTGAGCCATGCGCCTATTGTCCTGGAGGGCCTCAGTTCGGAGTTCCGCAAAGCTACACTGGTTTTGAGCCTGCTGCCATGCGTGGTTTACAAAATAGGTTTGACCCTTATTTGCAGGTTAAGAGTCGAATTGAACAGCTGCAGCATATTGGACATAACGTTGACAAAATAGAGCTTATAATAATGGGCGGAACATTTCCAGCCACTCCTTTAGATTATCAGTTTTGGTTTGTAAAGAGGTGTTTAGAAGCCATTAACGGGGTAGATTCTGAAAGCCTTGAAGATGCCATGAAAAAGGCGGAGACAAGTCGAATTCGAAATGTCGGCATTACTGTTGAGACACGCCCAGACTGGGCTAAGGAGAAGCATGTGGACATAATGCTTAAGATGGGTGTAACGCGTGTGGAGTTAGGCGTTCAAAATCCCAGAGATGAAATTTACTCTTTCGTTGGAAGATCCCACACAGTTATGGACGTTGTTGAAGCTACTCGAATAATGAAGGATGCTGGGTTAAAAATAGTCTACCACATGATGCCTGGACTACCCAAATCAAATTTTAAAAAAGATTTAGAAGCTTTTAGAGAGATCTTCAACAATCCAGATTTTAAGCCTGACATGATTAAGATCTATCCATGCCTAGTTTTGAAGGGCACAAAAGCTTATGAATGGTTTATTAAGGGTGATTATAAGCCCTACGATAATGAGGAGGCTGCTAACCTAATAGTTGAAGTGAAGAAAATTGTCCCTCCATGGATACGAATAATGCGCGTTCAAAGGGATATACCTGCCCACCTTATAGTTGCCGGCGTAAACAGAAGCAACCTGCGCCAACTAGTGCAGAAGAAGCTTAAAGAACAAGGCATAAAGTGCAGGTGCATACGCTGCAGGGAGGTCGGCCATAAAATGACAGTTGAAGGCGTTAAACCAAACATGGAGGACGTCAAAATCTTAAACATACGATATAAAGCCTCTGAAGGTGAGGAGATATTCATCTCAGCTGAAGACTTAATAAATGATGTTTTAATAGGCTATTTACGTTTACGCATCCCATCTGAAAAAGCCCATAGACCAGAGCTCCATAATAGACAATGCTCCATAGTTAGGGAACTCCACGTTTACGGCCCCCTCGTTCCTGTTGGAAAACACTATACAAAAGCTTGGCAGCATAAGGGCTACGGTGGCATATTACTAAAGGAGGCAGAACGAATCACACATGAAGAATACAGCCTTAAAAAGATCCTCGTCATAAGCGCCCTCGGCACAAAAGAATACTACAAACGGTTCAACTATCACTATGAAGGCCCGTACATGGCCAAAAATTTAAATTAAAAAACGAATACAATTTCAAACGTTTAAAAGTAACATTTTTAATGCTTTAAAAGAATCTTGCCCTTCATATGCGGTAAAGTTAAAACCATAAACGCTCTCTTTTCAATTAAAGTTTGGAGAACTTCAAATGGGCGAAGAGAGGTTTTCCGGATATAAGGGAAAGGTTTTAGAAACTCTTCTAAGGGCTGGAGCTGAGATAGGGGACTTAATCCGCGTGGAAAAGGAAGGCCAAACCTACGAGGGCATATTGATACCCCGGTCAGAATACGGGGACGATAAACATGTGGTTATAAAATTAAAAAGCGGCTACAACATCGGCATATGCATAACTCCTGAAACGCGTATAGAAAAATTTGGAATGGGAGAAAAGCCAGCCTTCCTCCCTCCCCCCCAGCCAGAGCAAAATCCGAATCTTCCCAATGTTGCCATAGTAAGCACAGGCGGAACCATTGCAAGCCGAGTTGATTATAGGACAGGAGCCGTTAGGCCAGCCCTAACAGCAAGCGATCTATATAGCGTTGTCCCAGAGCTTGCCGAAATAGCCCGAATAGATGCCCATATCCTCTTCAGCCTATACAGCGAAAACATAACTCCAAAGCACTGGAAGGAGATTGCTGAAATGGCTGCAACAAAAATTGAGGAAGGCGTTAACGGCGTGGTTATAGCCCACGGGACAGACACAATGAGTTATTCAGCTGCAGCCCTAAGCTTTGCCCTGCAAAACTTGCCTGTCCCAGTGATTTTTGTAGGTTCGCAGCGTTCGGCGGATAGGCCCAGCTCAGACGCCGCCACAAACTTGAAAGGCGCTGTGACAGCAGCCGCTAAAGCGCCATTCGCCGAGGTGGCTGTAGCCATGCATGAAACACCTTCAGACACGTTTATAGCAATTCACAGGGGAACAAGGGTTAGGAAATGCCACACAAGCAGAAGAGATGCTTTCAAATCTGTAAACTTCCAGCCCATAGCCAAAGTGCAGAATAATGAGGTGAAGATGCTGGTTGGAGAATACAATAAACGCAACGGTTCAAAAAGGCTTATTTTAAAACCTGAATTTAACGAAAAAGTTGCCCTTTTAAAATTTTATCCAGGCATTAACCCTGAAATTATAGACTGGTACGTGGAGAGGAGTTATAAAGCCCTAATCTTGGAGGGAACAGGACTAGGCCACGTTGGAAGTTACTGCTTTAAACAAATAAGAAGGGCTGTGGAAAGCGGGGTTTTGGTTGCCATGGCATCCCAGTGCATTTGGGGGCGAGTAAACATGAATGTCTACAATCAGGGACGCGACTTGCAGGCTTTAGGTGTAATACCCCTAGAGGATATGCTGCCTGAAACCGCCACTGTCAAGCTTATGTGGATTTTCGGGCAGACAAGCGACATTGAAGAGGCGAAAAGGCTTTTGAAAACAAACATTGCAGGGGAGCTTTCTGAAAGAACGCTCTACAACGGAAAAGAGGAATAGTTGGAGGGCGCTTATTGGAAATAAGCAATGAAGAGCTTGGCTTAAAAGTGGGTTTAGAGGTTCATCAGCAGCTAGAAACTTCAACTAAGCTTTTCTGTGCATGCAGGCCGGAGCTGTTTAAAGAAGAGCCTGAAATCACATTTTTAAGGCAGCTTAGGCCGACCCAAAGCGAACTTGGTCAAATAGATCCCGCAGCCTACTTCGAATTTCAGAAAGGAGTGAAAATACTATATGAAGCAAACACTCAAACTTCCTGTTTAGTAGAGATGGATGAGGAGCCCCCTCATCCCCTAAGCATGGAGGCAGTTGAAATAGCTTTAACAGCTGCACTTATGTTGAAGGCAAAGCCCGTAGACGAAATTCATGTGATGCGTAAAACAGTAATAGACGGTTCAAACACTACGGGTTTCCAGAGAACATGCGTAGTCGCCTTGAACGGTGAAATAAAAGTTGGAGAGAAAATAATCCCAATACAGCATGTAAGCCTAGAAGAAGACGCAGCTAGGAAAATGGGGGAGGAAGAAACACTTATACGTTACAGAATAGACCGTCTCGGCATACCCCTAATAGAAGTGGCCACAGCTCCAACTATAACCTCACCGAAAGAGGCAGGAGAAGTTGCACTAGCAATAGGAAAAGTGCTCAGAGCTACGGGAAAAGTTAAAAGGGGAATTGGCACAATACGCCAAGACCTAAACGTATCAATAAAAAGGGGAGCATTAACAGAAATAAAAGGAGTTCAGGAGTTAGAGTTAATTCCCCTAGTTGTAGAATATGAAGTTCAGAGGCAGCTTAACCTAATAAGAATAAGTGAGGAGCTGAGAAAAGCTGGAGTTAAGGAGGAGGACTTGAAGGAGGAAATATTTGACGTCACAGAAGTTTTCAAAAAGACAAAGTGTAAGGTTCTCCAGAAATCCTTAGAAAAGAAACAGAAAGTCTTAGCCCTGAAACTTCCAAAGTTTAAGGGCTTTCTACGTTTTGAGCTTATGCCTGGAGTGCGCTTAGGAACAGAAATGTCTGACCGAGCGAAATTTTGGGGAAGGGTCGGCGGCATATTTCACACAGATGAGCTTCCAGCCTATGGAATAACCGAAGAGGAGTCGGAATCCTTGAAAAAGGCGGTTGAAGCTTCAGAAGAAGATGCTGTCGTTTTCGTTGCGGACGCTTTGGAAAAAGCTGAGGAAGGTTTAAAGGCAGTGCTTGAAAGAGCTAGAGAGGCCATAAGAGGAGTTCCTGAGGAAACAAGAGCTGCAAATCCTGACGGTACAACACGTTACATGAGGCCCCGTCCAGGGGCGGCTCGAATGTATCCTGAAACAGATATACCGCCAATAAAAATAACACAAGAATACGTAAAAAAGGTTCTTGCTTCTCTGCCAGAGCTTCCTGAGCAAAAGCTATTCCGGTTAATGAAGCAATATAACATAAATCAGAAGCTGGCTGGACAGATTATAGACTCAGAATATGCTGGGCTTTTTGAAACAATAGCTTCGGAAACCAACGTTTCACCCACAACAATTGCAGTTTTCCTCACTGAAACGCTGAAAGCGTTGAAAAGGGACGGCGTTCAAACTGAGAAAATTACAGAAATCCAGATAAGGGAAATTTTTAAAAGCCTAGGCTCTGGACAGCTGACAAAAGAGGCCCTTCCAGAAGTTGTCACCTGGCTTTCAAAGCATGAGGGACGAAGTATAATAGAAGCCATTGAAAGCCTCGGCCTAAAGGTCTTGTCAAAAGAAGAACTGGAGGAAATTGTTGAAAGTGTAATTGATAGAAACAGGGATTTGATAATAAAAAGCGGATCTAAAGCCTTCGGCCTCCTTATGGGCATTGTCATGAAAGAAGTAAGGGGCAAAGCAGACGTTGAACTTGTCAGCAACTTGATAAAAATAAAATTGAAGCAGTTAACCTAAGCATGTACAGGTTTAAACTCCCTCAATTTTCAAAATATTCTTATTTAACATGCCGCCAATAGAAAAGCATTATTTCGCTTCAAAAGAGTGAAGCGCGTAAATTCTAAAAGGGTAATTGTACATTTTATTGAAGGGAGGATTAAGCCTAGAATGGAGGTTAGGCCTGTATGAAAAAAATTGAGGTCCATGTTAAAACATCTTTTGGAGAAATAATCGTTGAAGGGGAGAATCCGCAAGAAGTTTTAAGTATGCTTGAAGCGTTTCCAAAAGATTTTGTGGAAAACGTTTCAAATATTGTTTTGAACAAGTTTGTTCCCTCAGCAACAACTCAGCTAAAGGGTATTTTAGAGTTCACCACGGAGGGTCCTGTTTTAGTAACCCGAGAGAAGCTCACGCATTATGAGGCTATAGGGTTAATACTGTATGGTTCTGAGGGCAGACAGAACACTGCAGCTCAAATTCAGAAGCTCTTAGATTCAAGCGGTATAAAATGCATGGTTCCAGCCCGCCTTAACGAGATGACCCGTAGAGGACATGTTTTTAAGCCAGATCCTAAGAGGACCGAGTTTAAACTTACGGTTCAAGGGGAAAGATGGATTGAAGATGAAGTTTTAGCTAAACTTAGAGGTAAGATTAACTAATAAGCGGAGAAAGAAGCCAAATAACGGTTCATGTTTCTTCCATCATTTGAAACAGCGAAGAAACTTATTTTAAAGACTGATTTACAAAGCCTAGTTGCCGACCACGAGAATATAATTATTTTTTAAGGAGGAATTGCAGGCTAGACTTGTGAAGAATGTTAACATCAGGAGCACAAGGCTTGGAGAACTTGTTAAATAAGGGTTAGCTTCAAAAATGTTGATGACACCTATACAATTACTGGCTTCAGTTTGATGCAAATGTAGAGAGAAATTATTCTAAAAATAAAATCTAAAATTGGCGGGTGAAAGCGCAGATTACGATTTTCCCAAGCTGAGGTAAATTGGGCTAATATTAAGCGCCCGGTTAACCATTTGCATTTACTTTAATTTTAACTGTTTGAATTTGCGAGTATTTCTAGTTTCGGAAAGTAAGTGCTCTATTAGTTCTTGACTTATTATTGTCTTGCCCTCCCTTACTGGAAAAGCATATGGTAGATGTATAAAATGAGTTTCACTAGCCTTAATTGTTAAGCTCCTTTTTATGGGGATTTCTTCTAGAGGTATTCCTTCACTTACACCCTTAGCCATGTAGATTGCCCCGTCAATGCCGAACTGAAATTTGCCAAGGTTTCGAGCAGAGGCTTCAGGCGCACGGCTTGTTATAAGCGTAAAGGTTCTGCCTTTCGGAGGGTGATCCCCTAATATTCCCCCTACGATCACCGCCTTTTTACCGGCGAAATCTTTTATCGTAAGTGGGTTTGAGGCTTTCATATCTAGTATTATTATTTCCCTTGGATGGAAAAGTTCTGCGAAACTTTCAGGTCTCACTGATCCGAATTTTGAGAGCTTAAAGGCGTGAGTTTTCTTTTTAACATTTGCAAATAGTAAACGATTTTTGCCAACGATTTGAGATGCATGTTTATATTCTATAGTAAGCCACTTCCCCATTTTTGGCTCCAAGTGTTCTATTACAAAGAGTAGTTCATTTTTGGCTTTGACCACCAATGAGAGGTTCCTCTCAGATTTTGACATTCTTTTGCAAGACTTAAAATACGGTGTGCCTATAAGTTATAGGCATTAAAATAGCCTCCTCTATTATGGCATTTTTGTAAAAGAGGTTAGGTGGCCGTTTATGGAGGAGGTCTTTTTTGGGCATACTGATATCTTCTGGGTTTTCCATCCCTGCTAAGAATTCCTTCTTTGACAAGGTCTATTAGGGCGTGGGCAACAGCTGTTCTATCGTAGTGAAATCCTCTTTTCGCCATCTCGCTGTGAACCTCACTTAGGCTTTTAACTGTAGAAAACCAGCCTTCCTCCCATAGTTTTTGGATTACTCCTTTACATGTTTCTGCTCTAGGTGGGGTTGATGTGCGCTCTGTTAGGATTGGTGCTTGTTTCAGTTTTTCCGTAACTGTTGAAAGTATGCGGTCTATAGCTGACTGCAGTTGTTCTTCTAGACACTCAACTTCAATTTCAATTTCTCCTATTTTCATTTTGACACGTATTGGCTGAGTTGAAGGGTGTTGTGTCAATTTTTCACCTTGTTGTTATTGAATTGCACATCTTGTTCATGCACAACATTTAAATACAGCCACCCTCCTATAATTGGCTATTGGTGAATCTTGGTGATTGAACAATACACTATAGCGGCAACATCAAGATATAATTTTCCACGAATATGCATGGATTTAAAACTTCCACAACGTTTCCTCGAGGTTAGCATCCACTCTCTTAAAAGCGAGGAAAAACAAAATTTTCATTTGGGACAAAAATTAATTCAACAAAATTCAACAAGCGCCGAGCAATTGTACACATCGAAAATTAATGATCCCATATGCTTGAACCCTAAGACACAGAAAACCATAATCTCCTCAGTGGACGCGTCAAGCATAAAAATAGGCGAAACAAGCAAGGGCATATTGATTGCTATAAGAGGTGCCAGCATTCTAAAGAATGGAGGAAACTACGAGTATCTACGCTTAGGGCCCTTCATATTCCATATTACTGGGGAAAATTTGAAAGAAGTCTATAATACCTTGCAGAAAGTGAACTTTCCAGAAGGAAACCGTGAGGCCACGCCTGGTTTTACGCAGATACCTTTGCGAATGGCAAGTATCCTTGAAAAATGGCTTCAGGAAACACTATCAAGAATGGTGACGAACGGAATAATACTTTTTGATGGCTCCCTCACAGCCGGAACATTCGATAACTCAACCCGTCTGCTAAAGGAAATTTTAAGCAGTGCCAGAAGCAGAGGCAACATTGTTTTAGCCTTTTCCAAAGCAACAACGTTAAGGCTGAACGGATATCTACTACCTGAAGCCCTACACAACCACAAACCTCCATGCCTAATAGAGTTGCCTGAAATCAAACCTAAACCGCCCCTTTTATTGCTTGGAGATGTTTATGTAGCAAAGCTTTCAGAAGGCAATTATGCTTTTAGACTTGACATAGACAAGGAAATTCCAAGGGAAAAAAGAATCGAAGCTGTTGAAAGGCTACTTGGAAACGATTCGATAACACAAAGCTACCCTGAAACTTTAAGGCTGGCGCATATACTTTGCACCTTTACAGCAAGCGAGGTTATAGCCACCCAACGCTTCATCCAACAAAAATACGGATTAAAAATAGTAAGCAGACCAGACATGCATAGGCTGCTATTTGGGCCCTTCGGGAAGGGTGAATGCCGGTATGAAGCTTTATAAGAAAGAGGGCAGCGTAGTTCAAATTTTAAGCTTCCCCAGCGAAGTTGCTGAGAAGGGCGACTACCTACTAATTGAAGACTCCGAGGCAGGGAAAGCCCTAATAGTCCAAGTGATAGATGTCCAGTTTGCAAATATTCCAGGCGTCCTTGAAGAGTTGCTTCGAAGTCTTCCAGATGGGGGCAGCGTAGTTCAGGGGGAAGACTTTGACCCTTTGGAAATTTCATCCCATATAACCTACATTCAGGATTCAAGGCTCCTTGTATGTAAGATTAGAGCCACAATTGAGGGTGAAGGTTTAAATCCAAGCAGTTCATGGCTTCCATCCCGGTCTCAATCCTCCATAAAGAAACTTTCCATTTCAACTCTTCTTAAGCTCGCCAAAACCTCTGGAAGTCTACCGATCATTTTAGGATGGACTAAGGAATCTTCGCCTTTAACGATAGATGCCACGTATCTTGATGGGCGGTTAAATATTATAACTGGAAAGAAGGAAACAGGCAAGTCTCATCTTTCAAAGCTTCTTGTAACAAGCCTCATGCAATACGGCGCCACAGTTATAGTCTTAGACTTAAACGGCGAGTATGCAGGATTAGGATTAACTTCAGATGGAAAGAAAAACGCCTACTACAGCATGGTTAATGTTTTAACTCCAGCTCAAAACTTTAAAGTGGCCTTAAGACAGCTAAACCTTCATGTTCTGCTAAACATACTTGTACATGCACTTCACCTTCCAGGAACCTCAGCCAGAGAATTTAGACGTATATGGCAATTTTTAAAAGAGAGAAACTGCCTAACCCTTCACGAACTAGGCGAAACAATACGTAACTGGAACTGTAATCAAAACGTGCGAGACGCCCTTTTCTCCCGCTACTACGCCCTTGTTAACTCTGGCTTTTTCACAGACAACAATGCAGAGGCAACTCTTTTAGAAGAGTGTCTGTTCAAGGCACGGGGAGAAGGAGGCACTATTGTGATTAATCTCCGAAACACCTCACCAATCGATAGGCAAATAGTCGTGGAATACGTCCTAGGAAAACTTGTGGAGCTTCTAACAGGATGGAAGCTTAAGGCTGTTTTCCTATTTGCAGAAGAGGCTCATCTTTATCTTAGAGAAACCTACTGGGACGACGTGGTAACCAGAATGCGCCACTTTGGAATATTCACAACTTTCATCACAAACCAGCCTGACACCATCAGAGAAAACATTTACCGCCAGGCAGATAACATATTCCTCTTCAACTTCACTAACGAGCATGACTTGGAAGTGGTTTCAAGAGCTTCACGCATCGACGCTGAAACAGTGAAATCCATAGCCATGGATCTTCCCCCCCACCACTGCCTTGTTCTCGGCAAGATTGTAAAAGATTTTCCAATAGTTGTAAGGGTTAAGGCTTTAGACGTTAAAACAATGGGAGAAACAAGGCTTTTCTTCACTGGAGATCTTGCTAATGGAAGGAATTAACCTTTTTAAGTTTCTCCATGTTCCTTTGAAGGAAAGCCCTAAATGTTCTTGTTAAGTCGTATTTCTCAGCTTCAGCCAAATCCACCCATATGAGTTCTTCAGCGTCGCTTGAAGCTTTCAGGTTTCCACCCTTAAACTTGACAATGTAGTCAACAATTATAAAATGGTATTTCACATCTCCCTCCTCGTCTCGAATTATGCTTTCAACAACATCGATGAGCCTTGGATCATCCACCTCAAGCCCTGTCTCCTCTTTAACCTCTCTAATAACTGCACTTTCAAGACTTTCACCAAGCTCCACTAAACCGCCTGGAATGCTCCACTTTCCTTTTCCAGGCTCTCCCTTCCGTTTTTCAAGCAGAATCTTTCCATCTTGAATAATTATTGCTCCAACCCCTAAAATTGGCTGTTTCGGGTATAGCCTCTTAACCATTCCAAGCCTCAACTTTTTCCATCTTAACTCCTACCTTAACTATTCTATCGATATTTAATTTTATATCGGATAACCGAAGCATCCTGAAAAAGTTTCGTTCTTTTCACTTATAAGTGTAAGCTTCCTATCTTTAGTCGTCACGGTGAAGAGGGCTACAATTGTGAGCAACCCGAATATGTAAGCAAGCGCTAAAATTATCGACGCTTAGAACATGGCCCTTAATGTGGCGTTAAGAACTTTCGAAAAATTATTGCTGCAAGAGGCACTGGGCTGCTGATAACTTTATCTTAAGTCTTAAGTTGCCATGTCAATTCAAAAACTCCATGAATCTAAAACAACTGTGTAATACTTTTAAAACGCTCTAGGGTAAATTAAACCTAAGGTTCAGAATATATGTAAAATTTAAAACTCTAAGTTGCAACCTTAAATTCCCAGTAAGCTTACTCTATAACTGTTCCTATGTTCTTCCCCTCGGCTGCAGTTAAAATGTTTTCTGGTTTAAACCCGTTCAAAACCACAACTTTTAAGCGTTTAACTTTCAAAACCTTAACAGCTTCTGGGTCTAAAATTTGGTGGATTCCAGCTATATGGCTGTCTTCAGCTAAAACCTTGGATAAATCTTTAAAGTTTAATTTGTCAAGTTTAACGGCGTCCGGATGTTTTCTTGGGTCCTTATTATAAACCCCTTCTTGGTCTGTGGCCTTAATTAATAAGTCGGCTTTAATACGATCAGCCACTATTGCTGCGACGGTGTCTGTTGTCATGCCCGGTTTTAACCCTCCCAAAACTGCTATTTTCCCTTTACTTAGACATTTAACTGCTTCTTCTATTTTTAATGGAATTTTTTGACAGCAGATTCCGCCGAGCTTTTTGGCTAGTAGTTGAGCGTAAAGCCTTGATACTAATATTGCCAACTCATCTTGGTCTTTAGTTTCAAGTCCTAACTCTTTTGCAATTTCTATAAACTCTCTTGCTAGGGCTCCGCCGCCTACTACCACGGCTATTTGATTTTCTTTCTGTTTTAGACATTTTATAATTTCTGCATATTTCTTTATGAGCTCAGTGTTTACTGGGCTGGCTATGACTGAGCCGCCTACTCTTAACACGATTTTCATTCTTTTGGTCCTCGGCTAAAATATGATTAAAATGTTTTAAAAGAATTTGTTTAATCCCTGCTTGGTTTTGATTCCTCTTACTTGAAAGTTTAGGCTTTCTCCAAAAGTTATCTGCATTCCATCTGTCGCAGCGACTGTGGGGACGCCTGTTTTCTCCTCAATAAGCTTTGCCTCTTTAGTAGGTCCAGTGAATATCATTTGCATTCCAAGGTGGGTTAGTATGGCCTGCTCAGGCCGTGTTTCCTCGATGATTTTAATAGCATCATCTGTTGTCATGTGGCCTTCCCAAGGTTTTCCAGCTGGACGCATAACACAAAGCATCAGAAGCCTGACGCCTTCATAATATTTTCCTATGCCTTTGAAATATTCTGTGTCGCTTGTGTAGGCGAAGTCTCCCCAACCTTTTGTTTCAAACCTGAAACCAACAGCGTCTGGATCTGTATGCCTGGCCTCTGCAACGTAAACTAATATTTCTGCAACTTGAAATTTTAGGTTCGGAACTGCTTCAATTAATTGTTCAAGCATCTGCTGATGATAATTCGAAATTGAGGGTTCGCAGATTTTGTTTCCTCTTAAAACACTCTTTGACGCAGCAAGCACTCCACGCTTTTTGGTCATTCCCCTTGTCATGGCTTCAATTAAAACCTCTGCATCTGTATAGTGGTCTGGATGAGCATGGGAGACAAATATGGCGTTGATTTTCTGAGGGTCTAAACCTTCATTAACAGAGTATACTAAAGCCCCTGGTCCCGGGTCCAAATGTAGGTTTATGTTTTCATCTATTATGCGTATTCCAGCTGTACGCCTTTTCTGTGTGATGGTTGTGAATCTTCCTCCGCCTGTTCCGAGAAAGATTATTTCAACTCCAGCCATGTTTATGGCTATGACACTTCAACAATTTTTGCTTTATCCCTTTCAACGTGTAGAGTTCCTCGAAAACGTTTTTAACAATGTAGTTTGCTCAATTAAGAGGAAAGTTCAGGTGAGGCTTGCTTGTTCGAGGGATGGGGACTTCTCGGTAACGCTGTGGTTCTTTTGTTATCCCTTGTCCTCTTAGATAAAGCAAGCGACTGGACTATAACAAACACTGTTAAGGTGGCGGATATCACGGGCTTTGGAAAAACAACAGTAGGCTTTATTTTAGTTGCCTTCTCAACATCTCTTCCAGAGCTTTGCGTCTCCATATTCGCCGCAGTAGGCGGAGAAAGCATAGGAGTAGCCATAGGAAACGTCTTAGGCTCAAACATTGTGAATATATGCCTAATACTGGGCGTATGCTTTTTACTTGTAACTTTAAAAAGTTCTGAAAGCGTTAAACTTGCTCCATTGATGGCTAAGGAGGAAGTGGGAACACTATATTTTGGACTTTTTATAGCTTCTGCTATACCTCTAATTCTACTTTATATAGGATATGCAAGCAGATTTATCGGCTTGATCATGCTGGCAATTTTCATATTCTATGTTTACCAACTTTCAAAAGTTAGAAAAATAAGGGATGAAGGATCCCTTGGAGAAGAACGTAGAAGGCTGCCTAGATACACACTCTTTGCACTTTTAGGAGTAGCCCTTGTCGTTTTAACCTCTTACTTCATTGTGGATTCCGCATCATATATCGCCTTAAGTGTTGGAGTCCCTCCAGTTGTAATAGGCTCTACTATAGTTGCCTTTGGAACAAGCCTTCCAGAACTAGCTACGAGTATAGAATCAGCTCAGAAGGGACATTTGGACTTGGCGTTAGGCAACATTGTTGGAAGCTGTTTCATAAACATAACATGTATTCTAGGGGTCGCACTAATAGGCTCACCTTTAAGAGTTAATATGGCTGCCTTCTCCCAACTCGTTTTATTCTCCCTTATAACAAATCTTTTATTATGGTATTTTCTGTCAAGTGAAAAAATAAGCTGGAGAGAAGGGGCAATGCTTCTTTTCCTGTACTTAGCATTTTTGGTGACAAGTTTCGGAGGCTATAGACCCTAAAAGAAAGCTGAACATTTGCTAAAATTAAAAATGGAGAATAATGCTTCGCAAAAATCCTAATTAAAATCTACGCTGAAATATACTAACAAACAACGAAAGGGTTTAATCATAAAAAGCTGTTAGCATGTTGGAAAAATCTTAAAACAATCATCCAATGCATTTGTACTGCTAAAACTTTAAAGTTAATATTACCACTTATAAAGTGTATATGGTTGAGAAGGTAAAAGCCTTAGCACTTCTTTCAGGTGGATTAGACAGCACCATAGCAGTTAAGCTATTACTGAATCAAGGTGTCGAGGTTGAGGCTATAAATTTTGTAACACCCTTTAGCATAGCTGGAAAAGGGGCTGAAAAGGCGGCTGAAGTGGCTGAAAAGTTAAAAGTGCCATTAAAAACCGTGAATTTGGGAGTCGACTACTTAAAAGTCATTAGAAGGCCAAAGTATGGATATGGAAAAAACATGAATCCCTGTATTGACTGCAGAATATTCATGCTGAAAAAGGCTTGGGAATACGCTGAAGAAATTGGCGCCTCTTTCATAGTCACGGGGGAAGTTTTAGGAGAGAGGCCTATGTCTCAGAGAAGGAAAGCCCTTGCAATAATAGAGGAGGAGGCTGGATTAAAGGGCAGGGTGTTAAGACCATTATCAGCTAAACTTCTCCCCATCACTGAGCCTGAGAAGAGAGGGTGGGTTGACAGAGATAGGCTGTTGGATATCAAAGGAAGGTCGAGGAAAAGGCAAATGGCCTTGGCTGAAGAGTTTGGATTTTGGAGCTACCCGAACCCAGCTGGCGGATGTCTCCTAACATACAAAGAATACGCAGCTAAACTTAGAGACCTCTTCGCCCATAATAAGAGAGTATCCCTTAGAGATGTGTATCTACTTAAAATTGGAAGACATTTTAGATTCGGAAAAAATAAGATAATTGTAGGCAGAGACGAAGCTGAAAATAAGGCTTTACTTCAGATTAAGGGTGCAAACGACTATTTATTTGAGGTTCAAGGTTGTGGCAGTCCAACAACGCTTCTTCAAGGGCCAAAGTCAAATGAGGCTGTTAAAAAGGCAGCGGAACTTACAACATACTACTCTGACTGGAAAATTGGAAAAGCCCTTGTTAAATATGGCGGGAAACTCCTAGAAAAGTCTATACTGGTATCTGTTCCAAGCAGGGAAGAGGTGGAACTTCTAAGGATCAAATAGTTAAGTTCGTATTCTCCTTTCATAAACTATTGTAGGTTTTTCTGGATATTTAAAGCCCAGCTCTTTCATAGCGGTTACTATTGGCTCGTAATTGCATGTATAGCCATAAATTTTCTTGATCCCTCTTCCCCTGCATTGGCTTTTTAGAAACTTTATCATGTCCATAACTGTTTCGAAGCTTCCATCTATATAGCATGTTTGAACAGTATTTTCATGCCACACGCGGGATGCCTCATCATCGATAAGAGTTAAACCGGAAATCTCTCCTTCGGCATTTTTACAGACTATAGCCTCTCCATGCTCAACGAAACTTCTTAGGCTTTTTTTATCAAGGGAGTACCAGTGATAGAGAACTGTATATAAACCTGCGGCTGTGCGGTAAATCTCTGAGCAACTTAAATAACGCCACAAGGCTTCAGTTTGGCTTTTCTCAGCGAACTTTGAAAACTTGCTTCTCTCATGTATCACATTATTTTCTAATACCATTTCAAGGTATTCCGCTACTGGTTTAAACCCCATTTTCTGTGCAGTAGCAATTGCAGCCCTATTATTTGATTCAGTGGCAAGCCTAACAACTTGAACCTGTCTCTCTTTTGCGTATTCCAGACACCTCATTACCATGGCTGTTGCAACTCCCATACGCCTATACTTCGGACTTGTTCTAGCACCACTAAGCCAAGCCTCACTAGGTTTATCAAGCCTCACTAGGTTTATCTATTGTTATGTGGATTATTCCAGCTGGAGTTCCCTCTACTTCGGCAACAAAAACTTTGCCATTTTCTTCTTCAAGTCATTGATCCCAAACTTTTGGGATGTAGTCCCCCCAACTCCATGTTTTACTGCAAAATTCGAAAACAACCTCTCTATCTGAGGCTATGGCTTGGCGTATACAAATTATGGGTCTACTCTCTGCCTTCACGTTTTCCACAGCCTAATAGTTGACAAGAGGCCTAAAGAAGTTTTCTTATTCCATGGTTATCTGAAAGCCTAGCATGTTTATTAATTGAAAGGCAGTAATTTAGGCTTAGAAATGTCGGCTGAAATTGCAGTGAAGGTTTTCAAAAAACTGGAGATAAAAGACATTAGGATACTGCAGATAATTGAGGCTGCAATGGCGAAGCATGAGTTCGTCCCAAAGACTCTTGTTTTGCAGTTTTCAAAATTTAGTGAAGAGGAAACAGATTTTAGACTTGGTAAACTGCATAAGTTACGCCTCATACGGCAAACCAAGGAGCCCTATTTAGGATACAATTTAAACTATGCTGGATATGATTGTTTAGCCATAAACGCCCTTGTAAAAGCCGGAGTGATTGAAGCTTTCGGCAAGCCTTTAGGGGTTGGCAAAGAGGCCGATGTCTACGACGCGCTTAGCCCAGAGGGAGAAAGAATAGCAATAAAGTTTCATAGACTTGGAAGGATAAGCTTCCGTCAGACAATGAGGAAGAGAAGCTACTCTAAAGAGCATGTCCATTGGCTTCAAAGGTCCAGAATAGCAGCTGAAAGGGAGTTTGAAGCCTTAAAAATTGTATACCCTAACGGGGTAGCCGTGCCAAAGCCTATAAGTCAAAACCGCCATGCAGTGGCCATGGGGGCAATTGAGGGCGCTGAACTTGCGGATTGGAAGGAGATCCCAAACCCTAAAAAAGTCCTTAAAGAAATTCTGAAAAACATTAGAAAAGCCTATCTTAAAGCTGGAATAATACATGGAGACCTAAGCGAGTACAACGTCATATTGAAGCCTGACATGCACATTCTAATAATTGACTGGCCCCAATATGTCAAGAAGGATCACCCTAACTCCCAGCAACTCCTTACAAGGGATGTTAAAAACATTCTACAATTTTTTAAACGCAAACACATGTTAACAGCAAATGCGGAAGAAGCCATAGCCTATGTAACAGGAAAAGAGAAACTACTTTTTAAATGCATCTAAAACTATATAGAGAATATTATTTCCCCGAAGTAAAATATTCCCATAATTTGCCACTAGCTGGTCGTCTCTACACTCAGCAGCCCCCTCTAAGAGAATGTTCATGTGGCCGTCACACCTAACCATCTTACCCTTATACTCACATCCATTCTTCAAAACCACTGCAATGTTAGCATTCAACTGCTTAACAAGAACGTTCAAAGGCTTCTTACTAGGCTCCATTACAGCACCTTAAACTACCGTCTTCTAAGTATAATTCTCAACAACATTACCGTATAAAAGCTTTATCAATTTAAAAAATGGCAAACACTTTATTTTCAGCCAACACAATTATAATCTCAACCCTCGGTAGAAACCTAAGAATAAGCAAAAGAGCCTTCTATTCACAAAATTCATAAACATATTTAAGGAGAATCTATCAAAGAGCTCAAAATTTAAAAACGCTACATTCTGATGGTTAAACTTTCCAGCATTAAAAACGAGGAGATGACTATTTATCAATTCGCGTCTTTTCAGAAATGTGGGTAATCGGGCGGGCAGGATTTGAACCTGCGACACTCCGGTTTCTGCATGTACGCTTGGTGGGCTGAGTGACACCCGCGCTGGGCAGGAGTCTACAGCATCTCCGCCAGCTAGCTGTTTAAGCTGCGCTGGCTCGGAAGCTCTACCAAGCTGAGCTACCGCCCGACTATGAATTAAAAATCATAAAAGGAAATTTATCTTTTTCCGTCGTTTTTAGTTTATAGCTATTTATACTTTATTTCCTAATCACTTCAGAGAACTTTAAATTTTGGTTTTAATAACGTTGTTAGCATATGCGTTTGGAAGAATTGAACTCTAATTTTTAAGTTTTAGATTTTTATGTCGGCAATGCGATTTTCGCAGATCTAACCCATATTTTATTCCAAGCTCAATATCTTTTGGTTTCAGGTCGTATTCTTCTTTGAACTTTTGCTTTAAAGGCAGTTGCCAACCATATTTTCGGAGGTGATCTATGCCTGCTATGAATTCAGGAAGCATTTCCAAGGGCAGCGCGAAGATGATTTCATCGTCTTGGGCGAAGGCTAATTCCCTATCTCCATTGCATGGAATTGCAACTGTGCAGTCATGCTTCAACAGAGGAGGAACAATTGCATAGACACAGGCAGCATGGCCAGAGAGTTTAGCTTGTACATCTTTTCCATCAATCCAGTTTCTAATCGTTAAAAGCTGAGTTGCTTGCATTCCGTTAACGTGCATAACGATAACGTCTGGCATGAAATTACAATTGTTAATTGATGAGCATAAGATCCCCTTATATAAACCATATTCAAAGCAAGGAAAGTTCTTAGACCATTCTGCACTTGCCTTTAAATCCTTGAAGCTTTCTGGAAATCCATGATGGCCTTCTAAGAAATAATCAATACGTGGTACAAGACCTAAGCCTATCGCTGCACCCACACACCACATATCCTCCCTAAACATAGCTACGGTTAAGCCTTCCCGCTGCGATCTTGCGAAACTTTGGCATAATGCATATTTATATCCCCAGTCTCTAGTCGGAATTATAGATCCCTCTGGAACCTCGTCCTCACTTTTTAACATCTTAACAGCTATTGGATGAACACGCATGCGGAGCACATGCTCCAATTGTCCTCCATAATTATGAACCTCTTCTAGGGACATCATTTAAATCACCTTTCTTGTGGAAACATAAGTTCCTATGTGAACTACTTATTTAAAATTTTAAGTTTGATTTGGGAATTACGCCTTTTTACAACAAGCTGCAGTTAAGGTTTAAGAACTAAGATAACTCTGTAAATGGGCATATTTCAAGCTAAGGTACATGTCGAAAGTAAGAGTAACAATTAAATATTAAATAATAGAAATTTTCTCAGCCTGAGTTATGGGAGGAGAAGGCTTTAAGCCCTATCTTGTTGTTGGATGGATGTTGCTAGAAAAGCAACAGCCTTTGATGGTAAGCTAAATTCCGCCAGCTATAATGGGCATAACTACAATTTCATCCATTTCTTTGAGGCTTGCGTTGAATCCGCCGATAAGATCCAAACGTCTGCCGTTTAAGAAAATCGCAATGTTTCTACCATCAGTCTTTATTTTTATTTCCTCCTTTTTCTCAAGCTCTGCTAATGCTTCTTTCACAGTGGCGTTATTGGGAAGGAATATCCACAGATCAGTCATGCCAGACCTTTGACGTATTTCTCCGAAAATCTTTACATGAACTTTCATTCAAACCACAATTAAAAAATGGGAGTTTGGCGGATTAATAGCTGAGTTGTTTTGCCACCTCTGCTAGGCCAAGCTCCTCAAGCTTTTCTTTAGTTGGAACTCCCTTCTCGTTCCATCCCCTGGCCTTGTAATAGTCTTTTAGAAGGACATCAAGCTCGAAGATTTGTCCCTTTGAAGGTTCTCTGGGCACAGGCTCTTTGATTATCCTTTCAGGCATCGTATCAAATTTTGCATCAAAACCTTCTCTGGCTATGAAAGCTTTCTCAAGGTTGA
This sequence comes from Bathyarchaeia archaeon, assembly GCA_038871175.1. Lineage (GTDB taxonomy): Archaea > Thermoproteota > Bathyarchaeia > Bathyarchaeales > Bathycorpusculaceae > JAVZIQ01. Next base: position 24,937 of record JAVZIQ010000002.1, read on the forward strand.
AAATTCTCTCTCCAACAAGCAACAAGTAATTTGAACTCTTAAACTTTTCAATTCCTGTGGCTGCGTATAGGAGATTGCTGTACAAGTCTAGCGTAACCATCTCATTATTCATGGGAAATGAGCAGAAGATGGCTGTTTCACCTGCTGCAGTTTCGTCTTGCACATGTTTTGTTAGTTCCCCCTTTCCCTCAGTAGCTAATGGGTCAACTTTCCTTGGTATCCCTAAAATCTCAAACTTGTTCCAGCCTACGCAGTGGCTGGCTCCTATAGGAGAAGTTGCAAAGTTCAATCCCTGTCCCTTCATTGAACGCGGATCATAGGCTGGAAGCTCTAGTCCTTTAACGTGTATGGCGTATTTTTCCGCGCCTCTTCCTATGACCTCTGCAGCTCTCTTAACTCCTTCCCCGAGGAGGTTGCCAATTCCAGTTCTAAGGGCTATGCGTCTTACAAGTTCCACTATTATCTCTGGGTCTCCCCATCTCAATTCCAAGCCGTCTGTCTCACTTTTGCTTATCAGGCCCTTCTCATAAAGCTCAGTGGCAAAGGCTATAGCCACCCCGGTTGATATTGTGTCTAAACCGTAAAGGTCTGAAAGCATATTGGCGTAAGCTATAGACTCAATATTGCAGTTTCCAAGAACCCCTCCATACGACCAGTGGGTTTCATACTCGGGAAAGTCCCAAGCAACACCGGCGTATGGGCCTTTAGTAAGCTTAAAGGTTTTCCAACACCTTATCATGCAACCGTAACATCCATTATGTTTAACAACGTAGCTGGCCAAGACATCTGGAGAGAATCTTTGAGCACCCTCAAATGGAATTTGTTTAAAATTATATGTTGGGAAATTGCCCATGGTATAAAACAGGTAGACAATAGAGTTTGTACCTAAACTTTTGAAGTGTTCAAAGGCTGGATTTTTACGGTAAGCATCTATCTGCTCCCTTACAGCCTCGTCGAAGGCTTTCTCATCATGGATTGAAGGCCTCTTAGATCCTCTAACCACAATTGCCTTAAGGTTTTTAGATCCCATAACTGCGCCGCCGCCACCTCTAGATGCAGTTCGCATGTCATCGGTGACTATGGCTGAAAATCTTACCAGGCGTTCTCCAGCAGGTCCTATCATGGCTATTCTGGCTTTCCCATCTGTTTCCTCGAGGAGGAAATCCTTTGTCCCTAAGGTTGTCATGCCCCAAACATGAGAGGCTTCTCTAAACTCTACTTTTTCATCGCTTATCCAAACATATACAGGCTTTTTAGAGCATCCTTCCACCACCACTGCATCGTAGCCTGCAAACTTAAGCTCTGAGCCGAAAAATCCTCCCCCAACACTCCGGCAGTATGCACCAGTTAAAGGTGACTTAAACTGGGCCATCCACCTGCTTGCAGACTGAGCCTTAGTGCCTGTTAAAGGGCCTGTTGTGAAAATTATCTTGTTGCTTAAACCTAAAGGATCAGCATCTTTGGGTACTTCGTCGAAGAGGATTTTGATGCCAAACCCTCTGCCGCCTATGAAATCTTCTACCAAATCTTTCTTTAAAGGTTCAGCGGTCCATTTCCAAAGGGTTAAGTTCAACCTCAGAATTTTCCCCATATAACCAAAAAAGGAATTCATTTCTTGAACCACAGACATCCCTCCGGCTTCATCAAATTCTCTTTCATATTTTGTTGTCGATATTTCATTTAAGTTTTGTTGTTGGTATTTGCCCCTCAGTTTTTATAGGTAGATTTAACCTTTAAAAGCTAAATCAGTAGAATAATAGATTCGCAGTTTTATGATGGAAATATGGCTGAATACTTTCTCAAATCATTAGAGTTGTTTTCTTATTATAAAGGTCAAAAATAATGTGGTCTGCGTCTGCTTTAGGAAGCTATAATATCGGAGGTTGAATTTCTCGTATGCGGAAGTTTGATGTGCCTAAGATTTAATGATAATTGCCCATGTCTAATTTTTGCTATGTAATATTAGGAACGCTTTCATGGATAGTAATATTTTTAATGATTTTTGGTTTACTATTTTCAAGGTGCCTAGTGTGTCTTTAATTGAATTGTATGGACCGCCTAAAGAGATGTGGCCTATTTTCAATTTGGATTTTCCGGAAGCTCAAAACTGGCCGGTTAAACTGAATATTGCAGAAATATTGGTTGACGAAAACGTCAGAAAAGGGATGGCAGAGAAAACTGCAATTCTGTACGAGGATCAGAAAATTACGTACCGTGATCTGCAATTAATGGTTAACAGATTTGGTAATGCCTTAAAAGGTTTAGGCGTTAAGGCTGGAGATCGAATCATGTTAAAGCTGCCTAACATACCTGAGTTCGTTATTAGTAACTTAGCCGTACAGAAAATAGGCGCTGTAAGCGTTCCAATACACCCTTTGTTAAAAGCAAAGGAAATTTCATACATGGCTAACAATTGTGAAGCAAGGGTATTCATTACAACTTCCCAGTCTGTTGAAGAATTAGAGAAAATTTGGAAAGAAATGAAAACTATTAATCACATAATTTTGGTGAAAGCTGAATCAGAAGAGTTTAATTTTCCATATTTGGCTTTTAATGAGCTGATGGAAAAATTTAAGGAAGCTAAAGATTTAGTGGCTGTACGTTTAGACATAGATGAAGTAGCACTTTTACAGTATACGTCTGGCACAACAGGTCCCCCTAAAGGATGTATACATACACATAGAGACTATTTGGCAGTAGGCCTATGTTACACAAAAAAAGTGGTAAAGTCCAATGAAAATGACGTTTGGGGCGGTCCAGTTAGCATGGCCTTTTCCTTTGGACATAATTCTTTCATGACCAGCCCCTTCTATTGTGGGGCGGCAGCTTCATTATTTGGGGAAAGAAGATTTGACCCCACTTACATGTTTGAGCTTATACAAAAACACAGGATAACAGTGCTCTGTGCAGTTCCAACAGCCTACAGGTCCATGGTTAACTTAAAAGAAGAACGGGGGAAGTATGACTTCAGTTCTCTTAGGGTTTGTATAACCGGAGGGGAGCCTTGTACGCCTTCACTTTATTGGGAAATAAAGAACTTCTTCGGCTGCGAAGTTTTAAACCATATAGGTTCCACAGAGCTTCATTACGCCTTTATATCAGCAAGATTCGACAAAGTTAAACCTGGATCATTAGGGCTTCCAGTACCAGGTTACGAAGCGCGAATTTTTGATGATTATGGAAGGGAGCTGCCGCCGAACGAAGTGGGGAATTTAGCAGTAGTAGGTCCTACTGGAACGAGGTACTGGAAGAGGGAAATGGAACAGCTGAAAATGGTTAAAAATGGATGGAACTACACAGGAGACTTAGCTTATAAAGATGAAGAGGGATTTTTCTGGTTTGTAAGTAGAAGCGATGACATAATAAAAACAGCTGGATACAGAGTTTCACCCCACGAGATAGAAGAAACATTAGCAAGGCATCCAGCGGTAGCCGAGGCTGGAGTTGTTGGAGTGCCAGATCAAGAACGTGGCCAAGCAATTAAAGCTTTCATTATACTGAAGCCCAGTTTTCAACAACACGATGAATTAAAAGAAGAAATTAAAAGTTTTGTTAAAAACCTCATAGCGCCTTACAAAGTTCCAAGATTCATCGAATTTGTAGACCAATTACCGAAAACTGAAACAGGGAAAATTAAAAGAGTAGACCTTAAAAGCAGGTTCTAAAGTGGACATGGAAAACACTTTTTAAAGCCGCTTGTAATGCCATACTCCACCCAATTTTCCCTAATGGTTTAACCAATAAAATTGCGGTTCCTATAAAATGCCAGATGTGAACTAATTTTGCCCGTAAATGAATCTAAACATTGGTTGAGAGATCCGTCATTGTTTAGAGTTGTCATGTGAGCCCTTCACGTACACACATAATCTATTTTGACAATACCTGTCGCTTTTATAATTAAAGAATTTATTGTAGGCATTCTTTTATTTTCTCAAAATGTTTATATGCGGACATCGTTTTCACATTAGGGTAAGTTATTTGTTACTGGGGTTTTAAGATGAGCTCTGAAAGAGTTGGTAAAATTGTGGAAAAGCTTAAGGCTAAACATGTAGGTGAGGAAGTGAAATACAGCGGTTGCTATCCAATGTGCCACGGAGGAGGCTGCGTACTAAAAATACGTGTTAAAGATGGAAGGATTGTGTGTGTGGAGCCTGATGACCTATATAATAGAAACATAGCAAGAGAGGATGAGCATTTAACAGAGAGAGACTTTGTTAAGCAGAGGCTGCAGCAGCGTCCATGCGAGGTTGCCTATGCTTGGCCTGAAATTGTGAATCACCCTCAACGTATTCTTTACCCTTTAAAAAGGGTTGAGGGTACAAAGAGGGGGGAGGGAAAATTTAGAAGGATATCGTGGGAGGAGGCTATTGAAACGATTGCTAAGGAGATTAAGTATTGTAAAGAGAATTACGGCAACTACTCTATAATGGTGGGTTATCCTGACACATACTTTCTCGATAACCTGCTTGGTTGGCTTGATTGTGGTGTTCAGGGGTGGGGATGGTGCTCCTTTGACCCTGAAAGGCAAACTATGCATTTAATGTATGGTATGGCTATGGGTGAATACGCAGTTCCTCCTGAGGCGCGTGCGCGTCCTGATTCTGAGAAATATCCAACTTCGATTGAGTGGGGAAGCCCTGCTGATATGTTGCTTAACAGCAAACTCATAATCTTATGGGGAGCAACCCCTGACGTTCACCATTATGGTCCAGGTCACAATGTCGCCTACTTTATTCGATTGGCAAGGGAGAGGGGAACGCCTGTAATTGGGATAGATCCAAGGTACAGCGCAACTTCTGAAACTTTATGCGATCAGTGGATACCTATTAAGCCAGGCACTGATATGGCTATGATGGCTTCCATGGCTTACGTACTGTTTAAGGAGGATTTATACAATCACGATTTTGTGGAGCGTTGGGTGGAAAAGAGAGGTTTTGAAATGTGGCGGAAATACGTTATGGGAGAACCTCAGGATTCAGATAACCCTTACGGAGACGGCGTGCCAAAGTCTCCTGAATGGGCTGAAAAAATATGCGGAGTACCCGCAGAAACAATTTATGAGCTTACAAGACTTTACGCAAGGTCGAAACCCACCTTTTTATGGAAGAACTGGAGCGTAGCTAGAAAGAGCCGCGGTGAGAATGTGGCAAGGGCTGCTGTCATACTTCAATCCATGATGGGCTATGTTGCTATGCCCGGAGGCTCCGCCCTAGCTAATCCCTGGAGCCGATTCAGAATTGAGCCCTTCCATTTCTTCTACACGCTTTATGAAAGACGCGCTGAAAGAACCCCTAAAGAGCCAAATGTTAACCCTAGAATGTATAGAAGCACTAGGTTCGGCCAAATGATACACCTACTGGAAAAAGTTGAGAAGGGGGAAATGAGCAGCGAAGAGTTTCGAAGGATAATTGGATGGAACTGTGACCCTGCCCATCCAAATCCAAATCCTAAAATACTTTTCCACGGAAACTACGGGTATAGGGCAACTACAAACGCGTTAGTCACAGCACCTTATGCAGCAAAACTTGTCACAGAAGCCTTAGAAAGGCTTAGGCTCATCGTAAGCTTTGCCTCTTATATGACGCCCACAGCAAAATATTCTGACATTGTTCTTCCAGTCTTCGACCAATATGAAGATGTACAAATACTTTGCATTAACGAGTTTTTGCAGGCCTTTTCAAGGATAGTTCCACCCAAAGGAGAGGCAAAACATTACATGTGGATCTACGCCAAAATAGCTAGAGCCTTAGGTGTAGATCCATCCAAGTTCTTACCCATATATCTAAATGACGAAAACTGGGACAGAGATTTAGATGATTTCTTCGCCTTATGCTATGAACAACTTAAAGATATGCTGGAGAAGGGTATAGAGTACTACGGGGGCAGGGTTGAAAAGCCTCTGCCATCCTTTGAAGAACTTAAAGAGAATCCTATAATAAATTTAAACGAGTACTTTGACAAGCCACTGCAGCCATGTTACAGCGCTGTTGCCAAGGGAAGAGGGTTTTCAACAAAATCTGGAAAGATAGAGTTTCTATGCGATTTTATGCTCAATGAAAATGAGAGGGGAAAGATGCACTTTGACCATATGGGAAGGTGGATTGGATGGGTTCCCAACGACTGGAGAGATCAAACGGCCATCCCAACTTATCAGCCATGCGTTAGAGGCATGGAAGATCCGCTGATTAAAAAATATCCCCTAATGTTGCTTACACCCCACTCACGGTATCGCATCCACTCCTTCGGGTGGCTAAGCCAATACCTTAGGGAGAATTACAGGCACACAGTATGGATTAATGTGGCTGACGCAAAAAGAAGGGGTATAAATGATGGCGATCTATGTATGGTTTACAATGACGTTGGAAGAGCTGTGATGCCGGCATATGTTACATCCCGCATATCCCCTGGCGTAGTAATAATTCACCATGGAGCCTACTACAATCCTGATGGTGAAGGCGTAGATCGGGGAGGGTCGGCAAGCGTATTCCTGTACGACGACAAAAGCCCACCATGTCCGCCCATCGCCACAGGATGCATTGAAATAGAAAAATTTAAGGAAAAACTTCCCTTGTAAAGGTGATTGTAATGGTTCAGTACGGTTTCTTCTTTGACCAAAGCAGATGCACAGGTTGTAAAACTTGTTCTATAGCGTGTAAATCATGGAACCAAATTCCTCCAGGCCCAGTAAGACTCTTAAGGGTTTTCGAGTGGGAGGAGGGGACATGGCCTAATGTTAGGCTAAATTTTCTGGCAGTTCCATGCTACCATTGCGAAAACCCTGTGTGTGCAGATGCCTGCCCAGCAGGGGCAATTTTCAAAGAGGAGAAATACGGTGCCGTCTTAATAGATCAAGAGTGTTGTCTGCCAAACGTTGTTAACTGTAATAGAGCCTGTTGGGATTCCTGTCCCTACGGGTCTATACTTTTCGCCAGCGACAACTCAGGCGAGAAGGCTGAAAAATGCACTATGTGTATAGATAGACTGGAACAGAATATGCTTCCCATATGCGTTGCAAGCTGCCAGATGAGAGCCTTGGATTTCGGACCTTTAAAAGAACTAATTGATAAATATGGCAAAAAGTTTAAAATAACCCAGAAACTCCAAGGCATGCCAGAACCAGACCAAGTTAAACCTGCAATCATAATGAAAGAACGTGATCCTCATAAGGAATTAGTTCCTTACGATGTAAACAAAGTCTTTGAACTTTGGAAGCAGCGCGGGCCTTACGCGGATCCACAACTTCCCCCGGTCTTCAACAGGAAATCAGAAGTCACAGAAACTCAGGGTGTCAAAATTGGCCGTGACAAACTAGTATTAAAGCCGAAAAACATCGAAGAGCTCATGTATTACACGACAAACGATGAATAAAATCTAAAACACGGCTAATTTGGATGTGCACGAAGCGTGAGGGTCATGGAGGTTGTTATGCAGGGGTTCGGCGGGCAAGGTGTGGTGTTAGCTGGAAATTGCCTAGTTCACGCTGCCATATTTGACGGAATATATGCTCAGTCGCTGCCATGCTATGGCCCTGAAAGGCGAGCCGGAATAGTTACAGTCTTTCTAAGGCTGAGTGATAAGCCTATAAGGAAGAAATGCGCCTTTGTCGAGGCGGACTGCGCCGTTTTGATGCTTAATTCACTCTTTGAAGCGTTCATTCATAACGGCTATTTATCAGCTGATGTGGGCGGGGCTTCTCCTGAAGGGAAATATATTATGAGAGCAGACGATGCCGTTTTAAGAAGCATGTTTAGCGCTGGAGGAACAGGCATAAACACAATAAGATTAAGAAAGGGAGGAATAGTTGTGGCAAATACAAAGATGAAACCTGAAGATTTTAAAAAGGGGGAAGCCAAGAATCTCGGTTTATCGAAACTAGCATTGGTAGATGCGGATACCATTTCTGACGGTATTTATGGCAAGAGAGCCATCCCTTTGGTTAACGTCCCTATGCTTGGAGCTTTCGCTAAAGTTGTAGATAAGCTAAGTCAGGAATCCATAATCTCAGCTGTAAAGAAGTTATGGCCTAAAGAGGCGGATTTAAATGTTAAAGCATTTGAAATGGCATATGAGGCCACTAACGTCAAGGAGTTATTAGGGGTGTAATTGGGTGGTTAAAAAGGTAAAACTTCCTCAGTTCTTCCTATCTGTAGCTCAACGATTAGGTATGCATGAAGCAGGCATGATAGGAGGCCTTGAAGGGGGTCCATGGCTTTGGCCTGTCCCGCGAAATATAATTCTCCCAACTCGCCGCCCCTATGTCGATAATGAAGTTTGCAACAAGTGCGGGCTATGCGTCATGTATTGTCCTGAAGGGATAATTTTCAAAAGCGATAAGGGAATTGAAATAGACTACCAGTTTTGTAAGGGATGTCTGATCTGTGTAAATGAATGTAAAAGGAAGGCCATGAAGGTGATGGGATGAAAACTCAGGAAATGGAATTCACAGAGGCTTTAACAGGTAATCAATCAATAGCTTGGGGGGTTAGGCGGGCAAAGCCTCAAATTATTGTTGCATATCCCATAACACCTCAAAGCGAAATTGTGGAGACGCTTTGCAGATGGGTGGCAGATGGAGAAATTGAGGCACAGTTCATAAATCCAGAAGGGGAATTCAGCGTTGGAGGCATATTGGCAGGAGCCTCTGATGCTGGCGCACGGGTTTTCAGCGCCACTAGCGCCCAGGGGTTAGCCTTCGGTTTTGAATACTTCTCTCAGATAGGTTGGTCTAGGCTTCCTGTGGTTATGGCCATAACAAATAGAACTCTTGGCGGGTACAACATTTTCTGCGACCATAGAGACTCACATATCCTGCTTAACCAAAACTGGATTTTATTATACTGCGAGGACCATCAGGAGGCCTTAGACACCGTGATACAGGCATTCAAAATTGCGGAGAACCCTAAGGTTTCAACTCCAGTTGCAGTTTGCATAGACGGTTTCTACATAACCCACACAACATCCATCGTTAAAATTCCAAAGCAAAGCCTGGTGGATGGATTTCTCCCCCCTCCTCCTAGGGTTAAGCCTTTAATGTTTCCAGAGATGGACATCAAAGAAAAGTTTGAAATGTTGAGGAATTTATGGGCAAAGGAGAAGTTAAGAGCAGACGTTCAACAAATGGCAAAATCAGTCATTGAAGAAGTTGACAAGGAATATTGTAGAAGTTTCGGTCGAAGTTATGGAGGCCTAATAGAAGCCTACCGATGTGACGATGCGGAAATGGCTTTTGTCGCCATGGGCTCCATGGTTGGCACGGCAAAAGATGTAGTTGACGAATATCGGGATAAAGGTATACCTTTAGGCTTAATAAAAGTGAAGGCTCTCCGCCCATTCCCAACCGAACGCATTCGAGAGCTAGCTGGAAAAATTAGGGTTTTGTTAGTTATGGATAGAAGTACTGCTTGGGGATCTCCAAGCAACGGCGGAGTGCTCTTCGAAGACTTGAAAGCCGCACTTTACACCCTGAAACCGCAGCCTTTAATGATTGACTTTATCGTGGGCTTAACAGGGACAGACGTATTAGAAGACGATTTCAAATATGCCGTGAGACGCGGCCTGAAAGCCTTGAAATCTTCCAAAGTCAAACATGAAGTTGAATGGCTATATTTTGGAGAGCCTTATGAAGTTGAAACCTTCTCGATGCCTGCTTTAAAGGAGTTTTCAATTAAACCTCCCTATGAGGGTAGAGTAGTCCTGCCAGGAGATGTTACGTGTCCAGGATGCACTATACCGCTGGCTCTTAGACACATTTTGGAAAACATTGGAAAAACAGTAGTTCCAATTCACGTTGTAGGGTGCATGGCCATATCTCCAACAATATTGGGTCCTTGGTGTCAAGCCCTACTTTCAGGAGGGGCGTGTTATGCTTCAGGAGTTTCAAGGGCTTTGGCAGTGTTAGGTAAGAAAGAAGGGGTTGAAGTGGTGTACATAGGAGGAGATGGAAGTGTGGCTGATGTGGGCTTCCAACCGTTGTCAGGCGCTGCAGAGCGTAACGAAGATATAACCGTTATATGCCTCGACAATGAAGCTTACATGAACACAGGAATTCAACGCAGCGGCTCAACCCCGCTTTATGCTTGGACCACTACAACGCAGATTGGCAAGGTTCTCGTAGGCAAGTCTGAAAGCAAAAAGGATGTCCCCTTAATAATGGCAGCTCACGGCATACCATACACAGCAACTGCAACAGTTTCACATATTAACGACATGGTTCAGAAAGCGAAAAAAGCAGCAAGTATTAAGGGCTTCAAATACATACATGTACTGATTCCCTGCCCCACAGGTTGGAGATTTCCATCTGAAAAGAGCATTGAAATAGCCAGGCTTGCCGTTGAAACAGGCTACTTCCCATTATACGATGTTGAAAACGGTTTAAAATTCAATTTCACAGTGAAGACAGCGAAACAAAAACCTATAAATGATTTCTTAAAACTTCAAGGAAGATTTTCACATTTGAGTGCTTCTCAAATCCAAGAAATACAGAATCAGGTAAACCTCAAACTTCAATATTTAAAGCACTTTGAGAAGTTTAGCATACAAGCAGATAAAGTTTGATTCAGGTGGAATTATGGCGAAGGGAAAATGGAAAGTATTTGTCTTTTCACCCTATGATATGGGATGGGATAAAACTTACGCTGATGAGTGCTACCAAAGGCTGGAAAAAGAAGGCTGCGAACTGGTCTTCGCCAAACATTTTACCACACCTACAAGAGAGGAGTTTTTAGAGCTGGGAAGAGAAGCTGACGCTTTCATGGGCGTTCAAAGTAAGAAGGAGCGCATAACCGAAGATATTCTCAGATGTTCTCCTAACCTTCGAATAATAGCAAAATACACAATAGGAGTGGACGAAATAGATTTAGAAGCTGCATCAAGGCATGGAGTTCTTGTAACTAACGCACCTGTTGAATCCACATTTATAGGTGTTGCTGAAAACACCGTGGCTTTGATGCTTACCCTACTGAAAAAAATATTTTTAAGGGATAAGCTTACGAGGACAGGGATATGGCGGCCCAGCGAAGTTAAAGGTGTATATTTGAGGCGCGGCATCACTGTGGGGTTTATCGGGTTTGGTAGAATAGCACAAAATGTGAATAAACTACTTGAACCTTGGGGGGTGAGGAGGATAGTCTACAGTCCACATGTTTCTACTTCCATAATTGAACAGGCAAAAGCTACACCTGTGGAATTAGATGTTCTTCTTAAAGAGTCAGATGTGGTGTTAGTATTAACTTCATTATCGCCTGAGAAAAGACATATGATTGGAGAAAGAGAGCTTAAAATGATGAAAAGAAGCGCATACATTGTCAACACAGCTAGAGGCGCATTAATTGATGAGAAAGCCCTTATAAAGGCTTTAGAGGAAAGATGGATAGCTGGAGCAGCTTTAGACTGCTTTGAACAAGAGCCCATAAACCCCGAGAACCCTCTCGTCAAATTAGAAAATGTGATACTAAGTCCACACTGTTCAGATTTCAACGAGGGAGCGGGAGTTGAGGTTGAAGGCGTTAGGATTGCCACAGAAAACGTGCTAAAAGCACTTCACGGGGAACTGCCCTCATATATAGTAAATGTTAACGCCATCCCGAAGTGGACTGAAAAATTCGGTAAAAGATTCTCATAAAGAAAACTGCAACAGTATAATCTGGCCCTTACATAGCCCGATTTTTGTTTAACGATTTAGGGCTATAAGAAAGTCATAAAGAAATGAGAAGGTGAGTACGCCTGTATTAAAACAGGTGTTTCCCTATAAACCTTGATTATTTATAGTTTTCTAGTAGCATGGCCATTCCCTGGCCGCCTCCGATGCATAAGGCTGCCAGGCCTTTTTTGAGGCTTCTCCTTTTCATTTCATGCATCATTGTTACTACAAGTCTTGTTCCTGTACAGCCTATTGGGTGGCCTAAAGCAATGCCGCTTCCGTGTAAGTTTGTTTTTTCTATGTCTAGGTTAAGTTCTCTTTGGCATGCAATGAATTGAGCTGCGAAGGCTTCGTTTAGTTCAACTACTTCTATGTCTTTTATTGTTGTTTCAGCTTTTTCCAGAACCTTTTTTACAGCTGGTATTGGTCCAAGTCCCATGTAGGCTGGATCTACCCCCCCTGAAGCGTAGCATTTTATTGTTGCGTAGGGTTTAAGTCCCATCTCTTCTGCTTTTTTCTCGCTCATAAGCACAACTGCGGCTGCTGCGTCGTTTATTCCTGAAGCGTTTCCAGCTGTGACCGTCCCGTTTTCCTTAAAAACAGGAGGCAGCTTAGCCATCTTCTCTAAGCTTGTTTCCATAGGGCGCTCGTCAACCTCGAATATTAGGGGCTCCCCCTTCTTCTGAGGAATAACCACGGGAACTATTTCATCTTTGAAAGTTCCATCTGCTATAGCCTTTCTCGCTCTCTGATGGCTTAGAAAACCTATTTCATCCTGTTCTCTTCTTGAAATCTTATATTTCTCAGCTATGTTTTCAGCTGTTAAACCCATATGATAGCCATAGAATATTTCCCACAATCCGTCGAAAACCATAAGATCTAAAAGTTCGCCTCTAGCATTGACGTCCATTCTGTACCCCCAGCGGGCTTTAGGCAATGCATAGGGGGTTTGACTCATGTTTTCCATGCCCCCTGCAACTACAACCTCAGCCTCGCCTAGCTTTATCGCCTGAGCCCCCAGCGCAATAGCCTTAAGTCCTGAAGCGCAAACCTTGTTAACCGTAAAAGCCGGCGTTTCCTTAGGAACTCCGGCGTAGATTGAGGCTTGCCTAGCTGTGTTCTGCCCTTGACCTCCCTGCAAAACATTCCCCATAATAACCTCGTCAACCTGCACCTCCTGCAATGAGTCGTCGTAGTCATAGCATTTTTTCTCAAGCTCCGTTATCAAAACATCCTTAAGGCCCTCTGGACGGTGTTTTCGCAGTTTATCGGTTGCCACAGGCCTTAAACCAGCTTTCTTCAAGGCTTCTTTGATAACTATGCTTCCAAGCTTAACAACGGGAACATCCTTCAGGGAACCTCCAAAATTCCCTATGGCAGTTCTAACGCCGCTAACGATTACAACCGTTTCTTCCGCATTTTTCATAACAATCCCACTTTCTTTTTTGCTTCTGCAAAATAAGTAAAAAGTTTTTCGGAGAAGTTAAGAGTCTTTTATACTTACAACTTTACTTTAGCTTAAAGTTGGCTGACAAGCAAATTATACTTCCTCAACTGCCTTTGCAAAAATGCTTCATTATTTTGAAAACCTTTTTAACATAGTAGAAGACAGAATTAATCTCTTAGGAAGGTGTAAATTATGGAAGTTAGGAGAATAGCCGTTTTAGGCGCTGGTTTAATGGGACACGGCATAGCGCAGGTTGCCGCACAAGCTGGGTACGAGGTTTACATGCGCTCCCGAAGGCAAACAACAATTGAAGAGGGAATGAACATGATTAAGACGAGTTTACAGAAGCTTGTAAGCAAAGGGCAACTGCAGGAGCAGCAAATGAGAGAAACCCTGGAGCGTATACGCTCAACCACAGATTTAAACGAAGCAGTACAGAACGCAGACTTCATAATAGAGAGTGTTGCAGAGGATATCGAATTAAAGAAAGCATTGATCGGAGAGGTTGACGCCTCAGCCCAAGCTCAGGCGATAATTGCCTCGAACACTTCAAGCATAAGCATAACAGAACTTGGCTCAGCCTCGAAACGTCCGGAAAAAATTTGCGGAATGCACTTCTTTAATCCACCTCAACTCATGAAACTTGTTGAGGTTATACGCGGTGCGAAAACATCGGATGAAACTATACAAACAGTATTGGAAGTAGCTCACAAAATGGGTAAAGAAACGGTTCTAGTGAAAAAAGACTATCCAGGCTTCATAGTAAACCGCATACTTGTTCCAGCTTTAAATGAGGCTGTTGCATTGTATTCCGAAGGAGTTGCTGACAGAGATGACATTGACAAGGCAGTGAGGCTCGGGTTGAACTGGCCTATGGGCCCACTTATGCTTCTCGACTATATAGGTTTAGACACAACACTTTCCATTGCTGAAGTTCTTGAACGCGAACTTGGGGAGAGATTCCATCCCCATCCAGGTTTAAAGCAGATGGTTAAGGCGAACATGCTTGGAAGAAAGACTGGAAAGGGATTCTACGATTGGAAACAAAAGTAGGGGAAAAGCCAGAAAATAATTACAAGTACATAATTTACGAGAAAAGTGAAGGAATTGCAACAATAACTATTAACAGGCCAGAGGCGCTAAACGCCCTAAACAAAGAAGTCATAGAAGAAATGTTGAAAGTGTTAGAAGATGCAAGGATGGATGAAAACATCCGCGTTGTCGTTTTAACAGGATCAGGTGAAAAGGCGTTTTCAACCGGTGCAGACATAAAGGCTATGAAGGGAACCAACGCTTTAAAGGCTATGGAAATGTCTCAAATTGGGCAGAAACTCTGCTTCACAATTGAAAACGTGGAAAAACCAGTGATTGCGGCGATAAACGGCTACGCATTAGGTGGAGGCTTAGAAGTGGCAATGGCATGTGACATACGAATAGCTTCTGAAAACGCCAAGATGGGACAGACCGAGATAAACATTGGACTTATTCCAGGCTGGGGCGGAACCCAGCACCTAGCACGCTTAATAGGTTTAACCAAAGCAAAAGAGCTAATTTTCACTGGAAAAATGATAGATGCGAAAACTGCAGAGCAAATTGGACTAGTTAACATGGTTCTGCCTCAAAACAATTTCAAAGAGGCAGTTCGCCAGTTCGCTTTAGAACTAGCCCAAAAAGCTCCCGTAGCACTAAGAGTGGCCAAAGCACTCATAAACAAGGGTTTAGAAATAGGATTGGACGCAGCATTAAAACTAGAGAGCGCAGGCTTCGGAGTTGTTGCATCAACTGAAGACCTGCAAGAAGGAGTTACAGCGTTCACTGAAAAAAGAAAACCAGTATTCAAAGGCAAGTAACCTCAAAGCTAGATTTTAACCCCCTTCTCTCTTTCATAATTTTCCCATGTTAACCGCCAGTAACACCATTTTTTCATAGAGGTTTAAATCCTCTGTAGTCGGGCTTTGGAGAGATCTTGGAGTGGAGAGACAAATTTAAGGTTGTGGCTGAGACAGCAATACGACACATTGGGCTACGCCAGAGGACGCTGAATGCGTTCAAAGCTAAAAATCCCTAAGGTAAATTTTATTTATGCACGTTTAGCTTTTTATATGTTAACGTGGCAAACACTTTTCAAAATCTTTTCTATTTTGCACTAAAGGATGAAGAAAAATATTTTCAACTTGTTTATTAAAGCGTTCGCAGCCCTTAAAGATATTGTCGAATTTTTCTTCCTTAAAGTTTATGATTTTACAGCGATGCCTTTGAAGTTAAATTCCTTCTTTAGGAATCTTTAGTTTGTTTTTTACCGTTGGAAATCTCTCCAGATTTTTATGGGGAATAAACATAGCGTCAGCAAATTCTATGGAAAAGTCATGGTCTGTTGCAAGTTCCAGATACCTTATCTTTTTTGATAGCTCCTCAGACTTTTTCCTCTCCTCTTTTGATATAAGAGCCATTTTTGCTCCTGACAAGGCAGCGTTGCCTACAAACCTTATTTTCTCAGTTGCAACGTCTGGAACTAAACCTGTTATCTTGGCGTTTTCGGGGTTTATGTAGCTTCCAAAAGAGCCTGCAATCAAAACTTGATGCAGATCGTTCAATTGGACATTTTTCCTTTTCATCAGAACCCAGCAGCCGGCGAACACTGCAGCTTTAGCCAGCTGAATCTCGTTAATGTCTTTTTGTGTTACTGTTATGTCACGGCCTGTTCCACTTTCCTCTTTCCATACGATTACAAACTCAGCGTTTCCATCAAACGTTCTTAATCTGGGGGTCTTCAGGTTAACGTTAAACCTTCCCCTGTTATTTATTATCCTACATTTGAAAAGCTCGGCTAAAACATCCACCATTGCAGACCCACATAAACCTAAAGGAGCTGCTCCCCCAACAGTTTCATAAGTCACATCAAAGTTTGAGTCAGGATTAATGAAAACTTTTTCAATAGCGCCTGTGATGGCCTTCATTCCATGTTTAACGTGGAACCCTTCAAAAGCCGGTCCGGATGCACAAGAGCAGGATAATATGTCCTCTGAATTGCCTACAAAAATCTCAGTGTTCGTTCCAACATCGAGAAGCAGGGAAAGCTCTTTAAACTCGCCTATTCTGCTGGATAGTGCATCTGCCAATGCGTCCGCTCCTACGAAACCCGCTATTATGGGTAAAATATGGACGTTGCCTTCAGGGTGAATTCTTAAACCCAATTCTTTAGGTTTGACATTAAGAGGTTTTCGCACGACAGGTGTGAACGGCGAAACAGCTATGTTTTTTGTAGGAAGCCCTAAGAAGAAGTGGTGCATGGCTGTGTTTCCTACAACCACGGCCTCGTAAATGTTTTGCTGGGTAACGCCGGCATGGGCGCATGCATGGTTTATTACTTCATTTATTCCATCTATCAACTGCTTGTGTAAAATTTTAAGCTTTTTTCTATTATCTGATGCGAATGTTATTCTTGAGATTACATCTTCTCCGTAAAGTATCTGGGGGTTTTCAATAAAACTCAAGGCTAGGGTTTTGCCATCTTTCAAATCAACTATACAGCCGACTATTTTAGATGTGCCTATGTCTAATGCTAAGCCAAGTAATTTATCAGTTGTATCCCCCTCCTCAACAGCTATTATTTTCTCATCGTTCCAGACCGCAACTGTTACTTTCCAGTTTGCCGTGCGGAGGACGCGGGGCAGCTCCCTTAAAACTCCGTATTCCATTTTCAACTCTTTTAAGCTATGTTCCTCATCAAGTGTTGAGACAACTCTTTCCATGTCTGGTTTGGCGTTGAAAAGGGTGGGCTCAGCTAAAGTTATGTAATACTTCTTTACAGCAGGATCAAGAGTTGGCAGCAACTCCTCTCCAAAAGCTTGGATTTTAAGAGCTCCAACTCTGCTTTCTTCAGGGACCATTATAGTGGCGTCTGTTTTTAGAAGGGTTAGGCATGCCAGCCTATACCCTGCACTTATCTCTTCTAAGGATAGATGGCCCCTTTCAACCTCTGTTAAATGTGCCGCTGCCTTTTTATCAGCTACAATAACTTTACATTTTCCGCATAGTCCTTTACCTCCGCAGCCAGACCTTAGTCTTATGCCTGCTTTCCTCGCCGCTTCAAATATGCTGGTTTCAATTTTCACCTTAACTCTTCGTCCATAAGGCTCGAATAATACTGTTATAGGATTTTCCATTAGCCTTTCGTCATGATGTTGTCTAAAGAGTTTAAAATAACTTTTGTGTTGAAACAAGTTCCAATTGTGATAGGGCAAATTTTTTATTAAAAATGAACTTTATATAGCGATGGGGAAAGAGATTATGGAAGGTAAGAATTCAGAGGAGCTTGTAAATGTTTTAGCAGATTTAAAAGAGCAGGAAGCCCTTAAAATTGTTGAGGAAAGGCTGAAGGCCGGGGAAGATCCATTTAAAATTATGGATGATGTGCGCCGAGCTATGGAAATTGTTGGAAACCGCTTCGCCAACAACGAATATTTTCTGTCTGATCTGTTATATGCTGGCGAAATATTGAGGGCTGTAACAGACATGGTTAAGCCCAAGCTGGTTAAGACGCCTGAAGCAAAACGTTTAGGCAAGGTTGTGATTGGAAGCGTTGCAGGAGACATACATGACATAGGGAAGAACATCGTTGTTTTCATGCTTGAAGTAAACGGCTTTGAAGTATACGATTTAGGCGTGGACGTTCCAGCTGAAAGGTTTGTTGATAAGATCAAGGAGACAGGTGCCACCATAGTAGGTTTAAGCGGATTCCTGACTTTGGCTTTTGACTCTATGAAAAAAACGGTTGAAGCCATAAAAAACGCTGGCCTTAGAGATAAAGTTAAGATAATGATTGGAGGAGGCCAAATGTCGGATGAGATAAGGCAGTATACAGGCGCCGATGCATATGGTAAAGATGCAATGGCAGCAGTTTCCATAGCTAAAAAATGGGTTGGTGTAGAATAGTTAGGAGTAGAGATAAAATGGAGAAGGGCTGGGAGAAAATGTCTTCTGAGGAAAGGCAGGAGGAAATGTTTAAGCGTTGGCTTTCTCCAGCGGCTGTAGAGTTCATTAGTTCAGAAGCGGAGAAAGCTTACAAGGAGAGGGTGACCAGAATAAAAGATGCTATTCAATTGAGGAAAACTCCTGACAGAGTTCCTGTTTTTCCCATAATAGGGTTTTTCCCAGCATATTATGCTGGCATGACGCCCTATGACGTTATGTATGATTATGAAAAGCTAGTTGAAGCTTATAAGAAATACGTTGTAGACTTTGAACCTGACGCCCATGTGGGAACTGTTGGAATTAGCCCTGGAAGGTTTTTCGACATTCTGGACTATAAGTTATACGCTTGGCCGGGACATGGAGTTTCACCTCAACATTCATATCAGTGTATTGAAGGGGAATACATGAAAGCAGATGAGTACGATGCTCTTATACAGGATCCTACTAACTTCTTCTTAACCACTTATTTCCCACGCATATTTGGAGCTTTAGAGCCTTTTAGGAAGCTTTCCCCCTTCACCAACGTGCTTGAAATGTACGGTGGTTTTTCAGCCGCCACTTTTATTCCCTTTGGCTTACCCGACGTTCAAGCTGCTTTAAAAGCACTAATGGAGGCTGGAAGTGAAGCTTTAAAGTGGATAGGCTACGTGGCTAAGTGGGAAATAGAAATTAAGTCCTTAGGGTTTCCCAACTTTTTCGGAGGAGGAACCAAAGCGCCATTTGATACTATTGGAGACACTTTAAGGGGAACCAGAGGGATAATGCTTGACATGTACCGTCAGCCTGAAAAACTCTTACAAGCCCTCGAAGCAGTGACGCCATTAATGGTTAAGATGGGAGTTGCAGGTGCCAAGGCTAATGGAAACCCCATAGTTTTCATTCCCCTACATAAAGGGGCAGATGGCTTCATATCAAATAAACAATTTGAAACATTTTACTGGCCTACTTTAAAAAAGGTGATTCTAGGCCTGATTAATGAAGGATGCGTGCCCTTCCCATGGGCTGAGGGAGCCTATGGATCACGCCTAGAGATAATTAAAGACCTGCCTAAAGGAAAGACTTTATGGGGCTTCGATCAAACCGACATGGCTAAAGCTAAGGAAATTCTCGGAGATGTAGCCTGCATAGGCGGAAACGTGCCAAGCTCTTTGCTAAGCCTAGGAACACCTCATGAAGTAAGGAAATACGTTAAAAAGCTCATTGAAGTCGCCGGAGAAGGAGGAGGCTTCATCCTCATGAACGGGGCTGTAATCGACGAGGCTAAGCCTGAAAACGTCAAAGCCATGATTGAAGCCACAAAGGAATACGGCGTTTACAAATAATCCACGTCTAAGAACACCGTTGCCAGCCTGAAATGGTAAACTCCAGAGGAAGATTGCTGAAACTAAAAATAAGCTAGATGTAAGCCTAAGTAAGAGACTTTAAAATATTTTAAAGAGTGGGTGATCCCTTGTCTTTGTGTTTGTTCCCATTCTTCTCGCTGCATAGGCTATGAGAGCATCAGCCATGGCACATGAAATGAACGCTGGTTCAGAAAGTTCTATGGGTCCGTATAAGACAAAGTTTGCTCCCATCATTTGGGTTAGTATTAAAGAGCCGCCGGAGCATACTTCGTAAGCGTGGGCTCCAAACTCTCCCTTTCTAATTTTCTTCCACGTTGTGACAGCGTTGGCAGGTCCGCAGCCTGAGGGCAATCCAAACTCGGCTTTAACCATGTGGATGGCCTTTGCCGAAATGCCTATGCTGGGCATGTCAAGCACAGCTGTGTCAACAAGAATGTTGCTAATACCAGCCTCCTCAGCTACCTGCAATAGTCCCTTCTGTTCCAAACTTCCTTTTAGAACTTCAACTCTTCCTTCAGCCCAAGGTTTTTTAGGATTGAAAGCCATCAAAACTGCATTCTTCACATTACATTCTCTTAGCGTTTTAACTTCCTCTTCTGTAAAATAGCAGTCTATAGAGTTATAAATAGCCCTATCTGCCAGTCCAACTTCAACAGCATGTTTCATTGCGGGCAGCCTAATTTTTGAAGATGCACCGTCAACTAGAAATGGGCATTTCGTTGCATCGGCAACGAAGTCTATGAAGCTGATAAGGGCTTCAGGTGTATCGCCTACAACGTCAAGGATGTAGGGATTTCCTGTTTTTGCGGAGAGCTCCTCCACCTTTCTTATCAAATTTTCAGCTTGTTTTTTATCGAACTTGCCTTTAACAGGATCTGTAACTATTTTATGTCTGCTGTAAAATATGCTTCCAATTAAAACTGTGGGGTACTCGCCTGGCTGTCCTCCAACTTTAACTCCCGCTAAGTCAAGGACCTTCTGTTCCCTTTCAAACTTAAACAACAACATCACCCCTAACATTTAAAACTCTAATCAGCATCTTACCGTGCAACCTTTTAAGGTTAATTTTTCCATGAACTTGATTTTTAGAGCGTATACAATTAGCCAAACCAAACCGGACACATCAACACCTCATTATTCCTTACTCAGCACTCTTTCTTAAATAGGAGCACTTTAAGCTTAAATAGATACGCTAGACTTTTAAGTGTAAGTTAATAGTATAGTTTATTTGAAATGGTTGAAATAGCGTAGTTAGCATCAGCGCCAAAAGAGGGAGTTGATTTTGAAGTTAATTGAAGGAACTGAAGTGACAAAGCGTTTCGGAGGGCTTATAGCTTTAAAAAACGTGGATTTTCATGTGGATGAAGGTGAAATAGCGGGCTTAATAGGTCCAAATGGAGCTGGAAAAACTACCCTTTTTAACTTGGTTTCAGGTTCGTTCCGCCCCACTTCTGGAGTGATAAAATTTGATGGTAAGAATATAACTGGTATAGGCCCTCATAAAATATGTAGATTGGGCATAGCTAGAACTTTCCAGATACCTAAACCGTTTCCAAACATGTCTGTTTACGAGAACGTTTTAGCAGCTGCAGTATTCGGATGTGCTAAGGAGAGAGGTTTTTCTAATGTTAAAAAAGAGCTGAACGGCATACTAGAAAAGTTTGGGTTGGCTGATAAAAGCATGATGCCTGCTTCAGGATTAACGGTTTTCGAGCAGAGGATGCTTGAGATTGCAAGGGCTTTATCCATGAAGCCTAAGCTTCTTTTGTTAGATGAAGTCATGGCAGGTTTAAATCCTACAGAAACTGCACGCACACTTAAAATTATTAGAGATTTAAGGGATAATGATGGAATTACCATTTTCATGATTGAACATAATATGAGGGCTATAATGGAAATAGCAGATCGTGTAATGGTGCTTCATCAAGGCATCAAAATAGCTGATGGAAAGCCCGTGGAAATAGCTAAATCCCCCCTGGTTATTGAGGCTTACCTAGGTGAAGCATATGCTTGAAATTAGGGAACTTAACGTGGTACGTGGTGGGCTTCAAGTTTTATGGGATGTTACAGTCAATGTTGGTAAGGGTGAAATTGTAACCTTAATAGGTGCAAATGGAGCTGGTAAAACCACACTTCTAAGCACTATAGCCGGGCTTCTTAAGCCTGTTTCTGGAGCTATTATTTTTGAAAATAGAAAAATCAACGGTCTACCCCCCTACAAAATTGTTAATTTAGGAATCTCGTTTGTGCCTGAAGATAGAAAGCTTTTCAGCCACATGACTGTCCGTGAAAATCTAACAGTTGGTGCTTACACTTCAAGGTCGAAAGCTGCTGTAAAAGAAACTCTTAAGACTGTTTATCAGCTGTTTCCAGTTTTAAGGGATAGAGAAGGCCAATTAGCTATGACCCTTAGCGGTGGAGAGCAGAGGATGCTGGCAATAGCCCGAGGCTTGATGTCAAATCCGCAGCTGCTTATATTAGACGAGCCTTCTCAGGGAATCTCTCCGAAGCTAACCGCTGAAATATTTGAGGCTGTAAAGGAACTTAAAAAGCAGGGGTTAAGCGTCTTGCTAGCTGAGCAAAATGTCAATTACGCTTTAAAAATCGCTGATGAGGCATATGTAATGGAGACAGGTAAAATAACTCTGAAAGGAAAGGGGGAGATGCTTCTAAAAGACAAGCATGTTAAAGAGGCATTTTTAGGGCTTTAACTTTCTTCCAGTAAGCTTTTTCGCCTTTAACTTTCCAACCAAACCCATTATCCCGTTCGGCATGAACAGAACAATAGCTATCAATATTACTCCGAGAATAATTAGAAAGAAATGGGGAGAGGTGACTTGGAGATACTCACGGAGAAGGGAGATTGTCGTTGACCCTATTAGAGGTCCATAAACTGTTCCAGCTCCTCCAAGCAAAGTCATTATGGCTGGAAGGAAAGAGTTTTGCGGATCAAAGGCTGTGTCTGGCTTTATATAAGTGTACCTTGTTATGAAACAGCTTCCCATGAAACCAACACACATGGCGCTTACAGCGAAGCCTATGGTTTTAAAAAGGCTGTTATTTACACCTACGTGGACAGCTGCCTCTTCACACTCACCCACCATTCTTAACGCAAGACCGAACTTAGACCTCCGCAACAAAAAGGTTAACAGAAATATCGCAAATGTTGTAATTAATACAGAATAATACTGTGTTTGAGTGTCGAATGTTGGAAGGTAAGTTCCAAGGGTGCCTGTAACCTTTATCTCCCACCAATAAACAGCATTTTTTAAAACCTCACTCACTCCAAAAGTAAGTATTGCAAAGTATATGCCCTTCAGCCTTAAGGTAACTAAACCAATGACTAGTGCTAATGCAAAATTTATAAGTCCTGCCAGAATTACCATAACAGGCAACGGGAAAATTGAGTGGAATTTAGCGGTTAAATATAATCCCAATCCGAAGAAGGCGGCTGAACCTAGAGAAACATATTTTGTAAGACCTGAAAAGAAATGCCAACTTATTGATAAAGCCGCCCACAAATAAATGTTCCTTAAAATTGACAGATAGTAATCCTCTAGAAAATAGGGAGCTGAAGCTAATGCTACAATAAAAATTGGAATGGGAAGGAGTTTTAAATTTCCTTTGTCTTTCAGCATGTTGCTATCTCCCAAAGAGCCCTCTAGGCTTAATTATAAGCATTATGATGAGAAAAGCATATACTACAGCCATGGTTATTAATGGGTCGATTTTTAGAGAGGCATAATTAATGTACCCTATAAAGAATCCTCCCAGTAGACTGCCAATGAAACTTCCCATCCCGCCTAGGACAATAACTGCCAAGGCGATAAAAGTGTACTGTGGACCTATGTAGGGAGTTATGTTCGAGTAGATCATAACCAACATTGTACCTGTTAAGGCACTTATAAGCGCACCCAAACCAAAGGAAACTGCATGAATTTTCAAAATGTTAATACCGGCCAATTGGGCGCCAGTAGGTTCCTCCACAGCAGCCCTCATAGCTAATCCCACTTTTACGAAGCGCAAAAGAAGATACATTATTATGCTGATAACCAGGGACATAACCGCAGCCAGTATCATGTTTAACTGGAAGCGTTCCCCAAACACGTTTATAGTTTCCTGAAGATATGGGCAACTTATAGGGGTCGCTCCAAATCCTAGACGAACCATGTTCTGGATTATGAATTGAAGGCCGAAACATGCCAGTAAAGATCTAAACTCAAGCTCTTCAGCGGACTTAGATAAACGAATCAATCTGCGGAAAACCATTACTTGAACAAAAACTCCTATAACGAAAACAATTGGACCGCTTATCACGAGGGAAACAAGCGGGTTGACTCCGAAAAAAGTGAAGAAAACATAAGTTATGTAAGAGCCTAACATTAGGAATTCTCCGTGAGCTATGTTAAGTATTCTAGTTACACCATACTGAAGGTTAAGACCAATAGCTATGAGGGAAAAAATCGCCCCTAAAATCGCGCCTCCAACGAGTATATCTAACAAGAACTTGTAGCCCCCATTAATTCAAAAAAAGAAAAAGGGAATACATGGGCATCTCCTAGGAAGGCCATGCTGGCTTCGGACAGATTATGTCTGCGGATGCGGCTTCCCGTGGCCAAACAACTTCCATCATTTCTCCGCCTTGCCACTGAGTTAGAGTTCCAGCCAATTCGGCCTGCATGCTGTAACCAGGTCGAAGCTTGGTCTTCCCAACAAGAGTGTCGAAGGTTTGTGTTGCAAGTGCGTCTCTTATCTTTTCTCTGTTCAGACCGACTTTCTCAACGGCTTTGAAAAGGCAGTCTAGACCAGCATAGAAAGTGGCTGAAGCAGGGAATGGATATGCGCCCAGACGCTTCTTATGCATTTCAGCCCACTCTTTCAGCGTTCCCTCCTTGTAGGCTGTTGCTGGCCACCCATCGTAATAGCATACTCCTATAAGGTCTTTCGGTGTAAATCCGAATGGACCAAAAACTAAGCCTGGAACTTCCATTGTAGGTCCGATGAATATAAGCTTTGGATTATAGTTTTGCGCCTTACATTGGTGAACTAAGAAAGCGCCCTCAGCGTATCCGCAAAGAATAACGACGTCAACGTTCGCGTTTCTGAGAGTGCTTATCAGCGGAGTGAAGTCAGAGGTCTCGGGTGGATAACTTTGGTGAACAGGAACCTGAAATCCCGCCATGGTTAGGTAAGTATAGATAGCCCCTGCATACTCAACGCCGTGCTGGTCTGAGTGATAGATAATCCCCACACGATTGATGCTTGACTTATGTTCATTCACATACTTAAGGAAGTCCGCCATCTCTTTACCGGTTTCGCCTGGCAAGCCAAGTACGCTGAAGGCGTATTTGAACTCACCTGTCCTCATTTTCTCAGCCGCTATATCTGAACCAAACGTTAAAGCAACCACTGGATAGTGATATTTCTCATACAAGGAGAATGCAGCAAAGCAAAAGGCTGTGCTCCAGGGTCCAAAAATAAGGTCGACCTTATCAACCGTTATGAGCCTCTCAGTCAAACTAAGCATTCTATCAAGGTTACTCTCGTCATCGTACACTACTTTATCAAGGCGTATACGCTTGCCATACTCAGGCACATAAAGCCCACCTTTCTCATTATAATCTTCAATAATCCAGTCGTAATAGACATGATGCAACGCGCAGCCTGCAGAGTTAGGCCCAGACATGGACTGCACAATTCCAACAACTATTTTATCTTTAGGCGGCGGAGTTGGAGTTGCAGGCGTAGGAGTTGCTGGAGTAGGAGTTGCGGGTGTCGGAGTTGCAGGCGTGGGAGTGGCTGGAGTGGGGGTGGCCGGAGTGGGTGTTGCCGGTGTTGGAGTTGCAGGAGTAGGTGTTTTAGGTGTGGGTGTTGCGGGTGTTGGAGTGGGCCCTATTGTGGAATAGTAGTAGGCTACACCGGCTATGATGGCGATGATGATTATTACGGCAATAACTGCTGCCTGTAGTTTAGTAATTGCTTTCCTTTTTAGAGAAGATTGGTTCATTTTCTTAAAGCCTCCTTCTGCAATTAATGATTATGGAGAGGGTTTCCATATAAGACTTGCGCATACTACTACTTTTTATGGAAGCTTTAATTTTTACAAAAACCACAAGGAGTTTTAATAAAAATGGAGAGGGATTTGCTAGTATTTAGTAGGGAGTGTATCTACTAATCGTTTTTCTACCAGTGTCTTTAATGGAATAGATATTGTAAGATTATTATTGGTTGCCAGGAAATGTATTTCGCGCGCGCGCGCGATGTAAGCGTAGTTGTTCTAGCTGTTCCATCATGGCATACAGTAGAGAATGCTTTGGTCTATTTTTAATTTATGGCTTAACCACAGATCTTCCTAATATTTGTCCGCTTTTAAGCTGTTCAAATGCCTCATTGACTTCTTCAAGCTTAAAGATTTTAGTTGTGATTGATTTTACTGCTCCTTTTTTAGCCAGTTCAACTAAGTCGACGAGATCTTTATGTGTGCCAACCTTTACACCCGATATTGTTAATTCATAATTCACGAGGTTGTCCGGCAAACATTTTAATGGGCCTGGCCCTACACCAATTACGTAAAACCGTCCAAGAACACCTAGCATCTTTAATCCATTTTCTATTGTCTGCTCAAGGCCAACTAAATCTAAAACTACATTTACACCTCTTCCATCAGTTATTTTAAGCACTTCGCCCACGGGGTCCTTAGAGGCGTCGACGGTGTAATCTGCTCCAAATCTTTTGGCCATCTCCAACTTTTCGCCAGACCTGCTTACCGCAATAACTTTCGAACCCATAGTTTTAGCTATCTGAACTGCAAAAATGCCTAAACCTCCAGCACCGTAAACCACAACAGTGTCACTTGGCGTTACAGCTGCCTTTCTCAAAGCTCTGAAAACTGTGACTCCTCCGCAGGCTAAAGGTGCAACTTCCTCTGGATTTAAATTTTCAATTTTAATAAGAGATTTGGAAGGCACAGTTATATACTCGGCGTATCCTCCATCTCTCCCAAATCCGATAGGTCTGTTATATGTGCAACAGTTTTCAAATCCTGTTCTACAAAACATACACGACCCGCATGCATAGGCTGTCCATGAGTCAATTAAGACTGAATCGCCAACATTGAAGCCCAGAACTTCAGAGCCTACCTCAAAAATTTTACCGGCAATTTCATGCCCTAAAATCCATGGTCTTCTACCGCCAAACACCTCTGTCGGCAATACCCCCTCTGCAAGGTAAAGGTCTGTATGGCAAACCCCGCAGACATCTATTTTAACGACAACATCTTTAGGTCCAGGTTTTTGAACTTCCACTTCATCAAGCACTAAAGGTTGTTTATATTCATGTAACCTCATAGCTTTCATAATAAAGGCACCGCTTTTATATGAGACGAATCGATTTTTTAATCTTTCTACCATTTAAGATCAGACAGATAAACAGCGAAGGCTGTAAGGACATCTGGAAAAGCTCTGCAGCTCACCCTCGAGAGGAACATCTAGTCAATAAATTGTTCGGCTTTTTCCACATTTTATTTGAGGAGGCCTAACTAAATCTTATATTGTCTATGTTGGCGAAAAAATGGGTAAAAGTTATACGGTTGTTTTGTTAATGTTTCAGGTTTTCATAACTAGCTAAATGTTTGCATGCAGCGGTCCAGTAACCTTTATAATTAATCTACACTAAAAATAGCTTCTAGTCAGTTTTGTGGAGGGAAAGGGAATGTCTGAAAGAAATAAGGGTTATGTGTGGTTAAATGGTGGAGACATGCATAATCCTCCACCGTTATATGACCGCCCGCCTGAATACTTTGACATCGTTCAAGATCGTGATGTGATGGTTCCAATGAGGGATGGTGTACATATTTGCGTTGACATTTATCGTCCCAATGCGCCTGGAAAGTTTCCAGCGCTTTTGGCTTTCGCTCCACATAACAAAGATCTGCAGACACCGGATCTATGTGATTTTCTGCCGCCTCAGCCAGCGTGGTCTCACATGTGGCTTGGAGCGCAGGAAGCTGGTGACACGAAGTATCTAGTCTCTCGAGGCTATGTCCATGTGATTGGAAATCCCAGGGGGGTTGGTAAGTCAGAGGGCGTTCCAGGGCTATCAATGTTTGGAGTTGAAGCAGATCTTTACGATTTAATAGAATGGATTGCTCATCAGCCTTGGTGCAATGGAAGTGTTGGCATGATTGGAATATCCGCATATGCAGGTGCCCAGTGGGTGGCTGCAAAACAGCAGCCTCCTCATCTTAAGGCGATATTCCCATATGACACTTGCGGTGCTTACAGTTTCAGAGATTTTTATCCTGGCGGTGTTCTACACGTTTTTCAGTATCTGTTGGATCAGCTTAACGTTACACACATTGTTAGAGATAGGCCTGGGACGCTTCCGCCCATGTTGGAGAAACTGTGGAAGGAAGCCATGAATAACCCTGATTATAAAATTTACCCCCATATTTATAACGTTTTAACGCAAAAAGGGCAACATACACCGCCCTTCTTTTTAACGCTTCTGAATCCATTTGACACAATAGAGGATGTGGAAAAAACTGAAGCTGACTTTGACAAAGTAAAAGTGCCTGTCTACACAGGAGCAGGCTGGTATGCCTATACTTATAAGCTTCACCTCCTAGGCGCCCAAAACTGGTATTGGGGATTAAAAGTTCCCAAAAAGTTGCTTTTAACGGGTCCGGCGCATCTGGAAAGGCCGTGGCATGCTTTCCACAGTGAAATTTTAAGGTGGTACGACTATTGGCTTAAGGGCATTGATACAGGCATAATGAATGAGCCGCCTGTGAAAATATGGGTCATGGGAGCTAATAAATGGCTTATGGCTTATGACTGGCCTCTTCCAGAAACTAAATGGACTAAGCTATATCTTCACAGCTGGGAACGTTTAAGAACAGAGCCTTATAAACCATTAAGCCGCGACGGATACGATGAACCAGACGCCTTTGTACAAATGCCACTTACTTTAACTAGAACTGTTCAAAAGCTCAGATACATGACGAATCCTCTACCTGAAGACACTTTGGTTATTGGACCAAGCGCCCTATATTTATACGCTTCCTTAGACCAGGAAGACACAAACTGGATAGTCATCCTTAAGGATGTCGGCCCAGATGTGTCTGTTAGAACAGCGAGGGAGGCAGAAACCCAGGTTCCGACAAACCTTCCAGAGCGGGAGTTAACACGAGGATGGCTTAAGGCTTCCCACAGAGCTTTAGATCCGAAAAGGTCTAAGCCTTGGAAACCTTGGCATCCCCTAACAAAAGAGGCTTGGAAACCAGTTAAGCCAGGCGAAGTTGAGCTGTACGCCATAGAAATTCTGCCCACTGCAAATCTTTTTAAAATGGGCCATCGCATTTGCCTTGAAATAACAAGCCTTGACCTGCCAACAGGTGTTGCAGGGGCCACAAACGTAGAGTATATACCCTACCATATATGCAGCAGTAAAACAACATTACATAAAATATACCGCAACGAGAAGTACCCCTCACACTTGCTTCTTCCAATAATCTCCAAAGGGGAAGAGGTGAAAGGATAAGATAACGTAAACCCTAAAACTTCAGCGATATAGGTTTAAAAAATACTGCCAAACATGCTCTTCTTTCAATTGGATTTCTGAATATTTTCTTATAATTGCAAGCCCAGTCTGGATATTAGCATATTCTTGGAACTGGGTCGCCTAATGGTCTGGATATTATCCTTCTCCCTCCAACCACTGTTTGTGCAGCAACCACGCTGAAGTCTTTTGTTGCTGTTCCTATTATTTCTGCATCCTTTCCTTCTTCAGTGGATTTTAAAAATTGTAAGGCTTCTTCAGCTTTCTCTTTTAAAACGCCTATTACTATTTTCCCTTCGTTTCCAACTTCAAGAGGATCTAATCCCAGCATTTCGCAAGCAGCTTTCACATTTTTCCTTATCGGGATTTTTTCCTCCTCAATGATTATGCCCACATGGGATTTTTCGCTTAGCTCGTTAAGGGCGTCTGCTAAACCTCCCCTTGTGGGGTCTTTCATAGCTACCACTCCGCCCACATTGTTGAGTATATGCTGTATTAAACGGTTTAAGGGTTTGACATCGGATTTTATGCTGCTTCCAAAGCTTAACCCTTCTTGGGCAGATAAAACCGCTAAACCGTGGTCGCCGATTGTTCCAGAAATGACTATTTTGTCTCCAGGTTTGAGGTTTGAGTCTAAAATCCACCTTTTGTCAAAGTTGCTTCTAAACTTCCTTACAGTTTCCAGGTTTCTCTCTAAGGCTTCTGTCCTTCTGCCCACACCAGAAGTGTTTATAACACAGCCGCCTAGACTGCTTTTTTCAACAACCTTAGTGTCTCCGGTTACTATGCCTACACCAGCCTCCAGGCATGTTTGCCTCATGCTGGCGAGTATCCTTTCAAAATCAGCTATTGTCAATCCCTCTTCTAAAACTAAACCACATGTCAAGGCGTATGGCTCGGCGCCCAAAACAGAAATATCGTTAACCGTTCCAGAAACCGCCAGCCTACCAATATCTCCGCCCGGGAAAAAAATGGGCTTAACAGCGTGGGAGTCGCTTTTCAACACTATGTCTCCGACAACAGCCGCGTCATCTAAAGCTTCAAGTGGAACCTCAAAGGTTCCTAAACCACTGAAATACTTCACTATATATTTTTTCACCAGATCATGCATGACCGTTCCGCCGGCGCCATGTAACATCGTAATATGTCCTGTTTTTTCGATCAA
This sequence comes from Bathyarchaeia archaeon, assembly GCA_038871175.1. Taxonomy (GTDB): domain Archaea; phylum Thermoproteota; class Bathyarchaeia; order Bathyarchaeales; family Bathycorpusculaceae; genus JAVZIQ01. Next base: position 55,062 of record JAVZIQ010000002.1, read on the forward strand.
AGGCTTCCCACCATTAAACAGATATTAAAACCCTAAGGTTAAACATAAACACAGCGCAACTATAACTATGGATGGAATGAAATGAGATTTTCAATTGAAATAATCGATATTACAAATTGAAAGCTTTGAGAAATACCTGAAATGCCTCATGTATATGCTTATACCCAAAATGTTCAACCACTGATCCAGGATCAAAATAAAATTTTGAGGGGGTAACATTCTGCTTGGCGCATCCCTTATATCATCAACAAAACTGGAAAGGAGGCATGCTACAGCCGAGTGGAAGAATTTCAAATGTGAAATGGATAAGTCTATAGATACGCCGTAAACTTAAAAGTGTTTTCAACTGATGGAAAACCATATAAATAGCCATGTAGCTGTTCAATTGCACAGTTGGAGCGCGTATATAGTGCCAAAATGGGGATACTCCATACCTGCAGAGGCGTTGGATCCTGAAAAAACCGTAAAGGCGAGCGGGCGAGAGGTTAGGGTATCCCCTAAATCTGCCCGCGAGGTTTGCAGAAGTATTAAAGGGATGATGCTTACAGAAGCCAAAAAATACTTGATGGATGTTGTAGCTAAAAAAAGAGCTGTCCCATTTAAGAGGTTTAAGAAGAAAGTTGGACACCGCCACGGACTGGAAGGAGCTTATGCGGGAAGATACCCTGTTAAAGCTGCAGGGGAGATTCTTAAAATTCTTAAGGGAGCTGAAGCAGACGCCGAGAATAAGGGCTTAGACGCTGAGAGGCTGCGTATAATCCACGCTTCTGCTTATCCTGGAATTAAGATTAAACGGTTTATGCCTAGGGCTTTTGGAAGAGCAACTCCCAAGTTTGAAACCCTATGCCATATTGAACTTGCTCTCGAGGAACAGCCGGAGAAGTCGGAGGAAGCTTGATGGCCGTTGTCAAACATTTCATAACCAAGTCTAAGAGAAAGGCTGAAATCGACGAGTTTCTGCGGAGAAAGCTTGAAAAAGCTGGATACGGCGGAGTGGATATTTCAGAAACCCCACTTGGTACACATGTTGTCATTTACGCAATGAGGCCCGGGCTTGTCATTGGAAGAAGCGGGGAAACCATAAGGGAGCTTGCAAAAATTTTAGAGGAGAAGTTTAAGCTTTCAAACCCGCAGATTTCAGTTTCTGAAATAGAGGTTCCAGAGTTAAACGCCTACATAGTGGCTTCGAGGGTGGCTGCAGCCATTCAGAGGGGTGTGCACTTCAGAAGAGCGGGTTTCTGGGCTTTAAACCAGGTTATGGAAGCCGGAGCCCTAGGCGCTGAGATAATAATAAGCGGAAAGCTTAGAACTGAGAGAGCCCGATACGAGAAGTTTAGAAGTGGATATTTACCTAAATGCGGAGACCCGCCTATAAAATACATGAGAAAAGCTGAAGTTCACGTTCAACTGAAGCCTGGAATATACGGAGTAAGAGTCAGGATAATGCCCCCTGACGCAAAGTTTCCGGACAAACTTCAAATTTTAGAGGCTCCTCCAGCAGAAGAGACGCCAAGCGAAGCAACAGAGGGAATTGAAGCTGAAAAGGAATCAGAAGAGGAGGAAGCTGAATAGATGCCGATATTGAGAATTAAAGAGATAAGGGATATGCCTTCCGAGGAGAGGGTTAAAAAGCTCAACGAGTTCAGAACAGAGCTTCTAAGGCTTAAAACCATGGTTAGGGCAGGAGGCGCTTTAGAAAACCCGGCTAGGATAAAGGAACTTCGTAAAGCAATTAGCAGAATATTAACTATAGAGACGGAGCAAAAACTTGGGCTGGGAAAGGCTGAAAGGAGAAGGTTAAAGAAATGAAAGTTACACCTGAAATTGTACGCGGGGAATTTATGGGATTAGAGGCAAAGGTTGCTGAAAGCAGAAACCGCTACTGCGTCGGCTTAAGGGGAAAAATAATTGACGAAACTCGAAACACCTTCACCATTTTACATAAAGGGGAGAGAAAAATAATTGTCAAGGACTCTTCCATTTTCCATTTCAAGTTTCCAGACGGAACAGTTGTTGAAATAGACGGCAAAATCCTCGTGGGAAGACCTGAGGACAGGCTTAAAAAACGGGTTAAGAGGCTTTGGTGATGTCCCAAGTTTTTAAAAAACCTGAAAAAACCTGCAATGACAGGAACTGTCCATTCCACGGAGTTCTTCCAATAAGGGGACGAATACTTGAAGGGGTGGTTGTAAGCGCTAAAATGGATAAAACAGTTATAGTGAGACATGACTACCTTCACTACGTTTCAAAATTCATGAGGTATGAAAGGAGAAGAAGCAGAATACCCTCTCACAACCCGCCTTGCATAGACGCAAAGGAAGGAGACCGGGTAAAAATAGCTGAATGTAGGCCTATAAGCAAAACAGTTTCATTTGTCGTGGTAGAGAAAATGGAGGAAAAGTAGAATGGCTGCAAGGGCGAAAACGAGAGGTCTTGTCGCCAGGGGGGTTATAGGACAGAAGCCTAAGGTTTCCAGAGGACTTCCAGCAGGCTCAATTTTAAGATGCGCCGACAACACAGGCGCAAGAGAACTTCGCCTGATCCAAGTTATGGGCTATAAGGGCAGGCTTGGACGCTTACCCATAGCAGCCGTAGGTGACAGAATAACAGTTTCAGTTAAGCACGGAACCCCGGACATGAGGCGAAAGATTTTCCAAGCTGTTGTTGTGAGACAACGCATGCCCTTCCGCCGAGCTGAAGGAATCTGGGTTCAATTCGAAGATAACGCTGCCGTAATAATAACGGCAGAGGGAGAAATGAAAGGTTCAGAGATAAGGGGGCCTGTGGCAAAGGAGGCTGCGGAAAGATGGCCGAGGATAGCGAGTGCGGCGAGCATAATAATATAATGCCCGTGAGGTAAGATTATGCAGACAATTATAAAAACATCTAAACCGTCAAAACAGAGGAAATTGCATTTCAAAGCGCCAGATCATGTACGGTACAGGAAATTTTCAGCTCCCCTAACACCTGATTTGAGAAAGTCCTATGGAACAAGAAGTCTGCCTATAAGAAGAGGAGATTCAGTTCGTGTAATGCGTGGAGACCGTAAGGGATTTGAGGGTAAAGTAGCCAGGGTTGATAGGAAAAACTACAGGGTTTACATTGAAGGTTTAACAAGGGAAAAGGTTGATGGGACAACTGTTTCTGTGCCGATACACCCATCAAAAGTTATGATAACAAGGCTGAACCTCGACGATAAATGGCGTAAAAAAATTTTGGAGAGAAGAAAGAAAGCCGTAGAGGCTGTTGAGGCTGCGGAGAAACCTCAGAAAATAGTGGAGGTAGAAGGCAAGGCGGCTGAGGAAAAAGAGGCTGCAAAAGAGGTTATTCTGGAAAAAGAGAAGCCTAAAAGAAGAAGAAAGGCGGCTGAGAAGATGGAGGGAGGAAAAGAGGAGCCTAAAATGGTGAGGAGGAGGAAGGCTGAGGATAAGACTGGAAGGGCGATAGCTGGAAAAACTTCGGAGGGAAATAAGCTTGGGTAGGAAGGGAGGGTCTACAGGTTTAAAGCGGAAGCCTTCCCCGAGGTTCTGGCCTATCCATAGGAAGGAGTTTGTATGGGTTGTGAAGCCCATTCCGGGTCCACACTTCCTAGAAGGATGTTTGCCGCTAACAGTGATTCTAAGAGAAATTCTCGGAGTTGCAAAAACAAGGAGAGAGGCGAAGATAATAGCCTCTCAGGGAAAAGTTTACGTTGACGGTAAAGTTAGAAGGGAGGATAAGTTTCCAGTAGGCCTTATGGACGTCGTCTCCCTGCCTGAGACAGGCAGACATTTCCGGGTTTTACCCTCCCATAAAGGATTAATACTGCATCCCATAGGGGAAGAGGAGGCAAAATTTAAGCTGTGTAGAATAGAGGACAAAAAAGTTGTTGATAATGGACATGTCCAGCTGAACCTCCATGACGGGTCAAACGTCATCGTAAAGGTGGCTGACCCGAAAAACCCTGTGGAAGATGTTTACGCCACTTATGACACGCTTAAATTAAGTCTTCCAGAAAGGCATGTTCTTGAACACATAAAAATGAAGGAAAATGATTACGCAATTATAACTGGCGGGAAGAACATTGGTAAATATGGTAAAATAGTTGAAATTGAAGAGGCAAAAGGGAAGAAGCGTAAAGACGCCATAGTGACGATTGAAGATGAAATGGGCAATCGTTATCAGACAATTTTAAACTTTGTATTCCCCTTTGGAGAGACGTCTCCATTGATATCCCTGCCGGAGGCATCAAATGTCTGAGGATGAAATACGTAAAAAATGGGCTGAAAACCCAATGTTAAAGCCAAGAATTGAAAAAGTAGTTGTCAACATAAGCGTTGGAAAATCAGGTGAGCCTTTAGAGAAAGCCTCTAAAGTTTTAAGGGAGTTGACAGGCCAAAACCCTTGCAAGAGGAAGGCGAAGAAGACAATTAGGGATTTCGGAATTAGGAAAGGCGAACCAATAGCATGTTTAGTTACGCTTAGAAAACAGAAGGGAGTTAACTTTCTAAAAAAGGTCTTAACAGTATTAGATCATAAACTTTCAAAAAGCTGCTTTGACCGTTTTGGAAACTTCTCATTTGGATTGAAAGAGCACATAGAGATACCTGGAGTTAAATATGACCCTGATATTGGGATATTCGGCATGGATGTATGTGTCTCTTTATGTCGGCCTGGATGGCGTGTTAAAAACAGAGAGAGAGCCAGGGCTAAAATAGGCATGAAACATCTTTTAACACCTGAGGAGGCAATGGTTTTTGTGAAGGAAGCCCTGGGAGTTGAAATTTTATAGTTGGAGGGTGAGTATGGCTAAGAAAAAGCCTAAAAAAGAAAGGAAATATGGGAAGGGGACGCGTCCATGCGTTAGATGCGGCTCCTATGGACCTGTAATCCGCCGTTATAATTTATATTTGTGTAGGCACTGTTTTAGGGAAGTGGCTAAAAAATTAGGCTTCCAAAAATATGAGTGATGGAGGAGAAGCTTTGGACGCTCTTTCAAACGGGTTGACAACAGTAATGAACAACGAGATGAGAAACAAACGCGAATGCGTAATTAGCCCTGCATCTAAACTTCTCGGCAGGGTTTTAAGAGTTATGCAGTTAAACGGCTACATTGGAGAGTTCGAGTTTATAGATGACGGCCGTTCGGGGAAGTTTAAGGTTCAGCTTCTTGGAAGGATAAACAGGTGTGGGGCTGTTAGACCCAGATTTCCAGTTAAAACCGACGAAATGGAGGGTTGGGAGAAAAAGTTTCTCCCCTCACGGGATGTTGGCCTCCTTATCATTTCAACACCTATTGGGGTCCTATCCCACAAGGAGGCTAAGGAGAAAGGAGTTGGAGGAAGATTACTTGCCTTCGTATATTAGGGGTTTAACATGCGCGCCATAGAAGTTTCCAGAATAATTCAAGTTCCAGACGATGTAGAGGTTACTGTTGAAGGTAAAAAAGTAGTTGTTAAAGGGGCCAAGGGAACATTAACCAGAGATTTTTCCTACGCTCCTGTCTCAATTATGTTGGAGGGTAAAACAATTCGTATATGGGCAGATTGGCCTAGGAAAAAGGAAAGTGCCCTTGTAGGAACAATTTATGCGCACCTTAAGAACATGATCACAGGAGTTAGGAAGGGCTTCACCTATAAGCTTAAGATAGTTTTCTCCCATTTCCCAATATCTGTTAAAGTTCAAGATGGAACGGTCCTAATTGAAAACTTCACGGGAGAGCGAAACCCCAGAAAAGCCAAGATAGCTGGAAACGCTGAAGTTAAAGTATTAAGCGAGGACATAATTGTGCGTGGAATAAGCCTAGAAGATGTAAGCCACACAGCTGCAAACATAGAACAAGCCACAAAGGTAAAGAGAAAAGACCCGCGGGTTTTCCTGGACGGCATATACCTATATGAGAAAAGGGAGGGGATGGAGGATTGAGCATGCGAAGCGCTGTGTCTAAACAGAAGGCCCTACAAGCTAGACTACGCGTTAAAAAGAAGAAGCCTGAATTTGTAAGACAGGAAAGCTGGAGGTATAAGCGCTTAAAGGAAAACTGGCGTAGACCGAAGGGAATAGACAACAAGATGAGGAGAAAGATAAAAGGTTGGCCTTCAACCGTTAACGTCGGCTACAGAGGGCCAAAACCCACTCGAGGCCTTCATCCCTCAGGATATGAGGAAGTCTTAGTCTACAATGTTGAGGAACTTAAAAGTATAGATCCGAAAACCCAAGCTGTCCGAATCGCCCACACCGTAGGCAAAAGAACTAGGGCAAACATCATGGCCCAGGCTAGAAAGAAGAGAATAGTTATTCTAAACCTAAAGGAGACAACTGAAAAAGTTAGAGGGGAAAAGGAAAAACCAGAGGAGGAAAAGACAGAGGAAAAGAAAGAAAAACCAGAGGTGGAAGAGGAGAAGCCTCCTGAGAAGCCTAAATCCGCGGCTAGGAAGGCGAAAAAGCCTGGAGGAGGGGAGAAGGAGTGACAAGTCTTAAGAGTCAAAGGCGTTTGGCAGCGGAGATTTTGAAGGTAGGTCAAGGGAGAGTATGGATAGATCCTAACAGAATAGAAGATGTTGAAGCTGCAATAACAAGGGAAGAGATTAAAAAACTGATACATGAAGGAGTGATTAAACCTTTAAAGGAGAAGGGAGTAAGCAGGGCAAGAGCGAAAGTGTTACATGAAAAGAGGAAGAAAGGCCTGAGAAGCGGGCCTGGAAGCAGAAGCGGCGCTTCAAAAGCAAAAATCTCCAAGAAGGAGGCATGGATAAAAAGGATTAGACCTCTCCGAAGAAGGCTCCGCGAACTGAAAGAGGAGAAAGTGATTACAGAAAATACTTATAGAAAAACCTACATTATGGCGAAAAGCGGTAGGTTCAGCTCCGCAGCTGACATGGAACGCTACTTGAAGGCTCATGACCTTTGGAGGAAACGCTAGCATGGCTGCAAGTTCACGTTACTGCGTTCCATACCGCCGTAGGAGGGAGGGAAAAACAAATTATAGGAAGAGGAAAGCCCTAATAGTTTCTGGAAAGCCAAGGCTTGCCGTTCGAGGGTCGCTTAAGAACATATATGCCCAAATAGTTGTAGCTAAGCCTGGAGGAGACGTGGTTTTAGCTTCAGCTCATAGCAGGGAGTTATCCAAAAATTTCGGGTGGAAAGCCCCTAGGGGAAATCTGCCATCAGCCTACCTTACTGGGCTTTTATGCGGATTGAAGGCTAAAGTGAAGGGGGTGAAAGAAGCCATATTAGACATTGGACTTAGCTCTCCCTCTAAGGGTGCCAGGGTTTTCGCCGCTTTAAAAGGAGTTTTAGATGCAGGCTTAAGCGTTCCCCATGATGGAGAAAAACTTCCAGATGAAAAGCGCTTAATAGGAGGACACATAGCTGAATACGCGAAAATTTTGTCCTCAAACCCTGAGAAGTACACATTAACCTTTTCAAAGTATTTGGAGAATAAGGTTCAGCCTGAAAGCCTCCCGGAACACTTTGAAGAGGTTAAGAAGGCGGTATCTGCTGCTTTTAATATTGGAGGTAAAAGCCATGGCAGCTGAAAGGTCTCAAAGTTTAGAGCAGTGGGTTCCTAAAACCCGTCTTGGAAAACTCGTTCAAGAAGGGAAGATAACTTCCATTGAAGAGGTTTTCACTGAAGGCCTGCCTATTAAGGAGCCTCAAATAGTGGATGCCCTAATTCCTGAAATTAAGGAGGAGGTTATAAACATAAGCCTTGTTCAAAAGCAGACAGACGCTGGGGAGAAGTCAAGGTTTAAGGCTATTGTGGCTGTTGGCAACAGGGAGGGCTACATTGGATTAGGCTCTGGGAAGGCAAGCCAAGTTAGAACGGCCATTGAAAAAGGGGCTGCTGAAGCTAGGCTTAACCTTGTACCTGTTAGACGGGGCTGCGGAAGCTGGGAATGCGGTTGTGGAAAGCCCCATTCAGTTCCATTCCAGGTTGAGGGAAGATGTGGAGGAGTGAAGGTAGTTATAGTTCCAGGGCCTAGGGGTTTAGGCATAGTTGCAAGCGAGGTTGCAAAAGTTATATTGGGACTGGCAGGTATAAAGGACTGTTGGACAAGAAGCTACGGCTCAACAAGAACTGTTCCATCTTTGGCCTACGCCATATTCGACGCTTTAAAGAAAACCTACAGCCTCATAACCCCTGCGGATTGGGTGAGGTAGTTGGCCGAAGATTTAAAGGAACGAAGATGCATTGCAGCTGTGAGGATTAGGGGAGTTATAAGCGCACCACTCCAAGTTAGGGAAACACTGAAAATGCTTAATTTGAATAGGACAAACAGGGCAGTTTTAATTGATAACAGGCCATCCTTTATTGGAATGCTTAGAACCGCCCAGAACTTCATAGCCTGGGGTGAAGCTTCGAAAGAAACAGTAAACCTACTACTGAAAAAAAGGGGAAGGCTTGCAGGAGACAAAAATTTAACAGGAGAATACGTTGAAAAAGTGGGATATAAAAACCTAGATGAACTTGCAGAGGCCATATACAAGGGCGACATAGAATACTGGAAACTGCCTAACATCCAACCCTACTTCAAGCTGCACCCTCCTAAAAAGGGGTTCAAAGGCAAAATAAAGAAGGCATACGCTGCTGGCGGCGAGCTTGGATACAGAGGGGAAAACATCAACGAACTAATAAAAAGGATGGTTTAGGTTTAGCTATACCCTTTTAAGGGTTTTGCGATACATTTTATAGCTTGTTTGAAGATGCCAATGTGTTAAGCGGAGGAATAGGCGTGAAGTGGCGGAGAAGCGAAAAACATCCAAGATGGCATAAAACCTTTAGAAAGCTTGACGAGATTGAAAAAAGATCGGCGCCAAAATTTCACAGAGCTAAAAATTTTAATTTAAAGTTTGAAGGTAAACCTCGCCTGTACAGGTTAAGAACTTCAAAAGCTTATGGAAAAACCCCTTACAAAGAATTGGAGCCTTTACTTGACGTTTTCGAAGAAAAGGAAGGCATAAACGTCGTAGCAGAGCTTAAAGGCTTCAAGAAGGAAAACATTAAGGTTCACGTTGAAGGACAAAAACTGGTTGTGTCGGCAAGGGCGAAAGGGCGCAGATATTATAAAAGTTTAAATCTTTTGAAGAAGGTGAATCCAGAAACAATACACACTTCATACAAGAACGGCGTGCTTGAAATTCGTTTAAAAAAGGCCTTAGAGGAAAAAGCAATAAAAAAGGTAGCCTGATAAAATGCCTCATAAGCTTAGAAAAACAAGGAAGAAACGCGGGTCGCGGACTCATGGATATGGCAGAGTAGGCCAGCATAGAAAGTCAGGATCTAAAGGTTATAGAAAGGCTGGACGCCACAAACATGGCTGGACCTATGTTTTAAGATATGAACCTGAATACTTTGGAAAGAAGGGCTTTAAATCCCCTCAAAGTCTCAGAAGAGAGCTTAAGGTAATAAATGTGGGGGAACTTGACGAGGTTGCTGAAAAGCTGAAACTAGGGGGGAAGAAGGGAACAATCACCATAGACTTGAAGGGCTTAGGCTACACAAAGCTTCTGGGAAGTGGAAAAGTTACAAGACCGCTAACAGTGAAAGTTGACTCATGCTCCAAGAATGCAGCTGAAAAAATAAGAGAGGCAGGGGGAGAAGTTCTATTAGAATCCAAAGAAAACGGAGAGTAGCCGTTGAATTATGGCGGGCAGATTCCTAAACCTTTTCAAGCCATTGGCAAGGTTCATTCCAGAGGTTAAGGCCCCTGAACGTAGAGTTGGTTTCAACGAAAAGCTGTTCTGGACTGCAATAGCCCTAGTAATCTACCTTGTAATGTCAAGCAACGCTTGCCGCCTTTACGGAATCCCCCAGCAGATAGAAGAGAGCCTTGCCCCTCTAAGGATAATTTTTGCCTCTGCAAGGGGCACTCTAATGGAGCTCGGTATAGGCCCCATAGTGACTGCAGGTTTAATTCTTCAACTTCTTGTAGGATCAACAATAGTTGAATGCGACATGTCTAAGCCTGAAGATAGGGCGCTTTTCACAAGTGCAAGCAAAGTATTTTCAATAATACTTACAGGGATTCAGGCTTCAGCATACATAATAAGCGGAATGTATGGCACCCTTCCAGGTACAACTGCCATAATAGTGTTCTTACAGCTTCTGGCTTCTGGAATTATCGTCCTACTATTAGATGAGCTTCTCCAGAAGGGTTGGGGTTTCGGAAGCGGAATAAGCCTATTCATAATGGCTGGAGTTGCACAGCAAATATTTATGGAGTGCTTCTACCCAAGCCCTCCTGTAGATGAGTATGGAAGCTCAGGGATTTTTGTAGCTTTAATCCAGTCTGCAATGGGTGGAAAACCAGCTTCAGGGCTGCTTTTAAGGGGAAACTACCCCTCTATAATAGGGTTTATAGCTACAATTGCAGCTTTTCTTGTGATAATCTACGTGGAAGGCGTGAGGGTGGAGCTTCCACTATCCTTCGCAGGCTATAAAGGCTTTAGAAGCCGCTATCCAATAAAGCTGCTTTACGTTTCCAACCTTCCTGTTATATTTGCCTCAGCCCTGTTTGCGAACATATACTTCTTCTCATATCTATTATGGAGTCAGCCTTGGGGTAAGGATAACTTCTGGGTTAACCTTCTGGGGACTTACAGGCTAGAAGGCCAGCAGTACGTTCCCTCAGGAGGACTTGTATACTACGTTACATCACCAGGTAACCTTTCAAATGTTATGGCTGAGCCTGTAAGAGCTGCAGGCTATCTAGCAATTCTTGTAGCTTTCTGCATAATCTTCTCTCTTACATGGCTTGAAGTAGGCGGGTTAGGGCCTTCAACTGTTGCAAGGCAGCTTGTGGATTCAGGCATGCAGATTCCTGGGTATAGAAGGTCTGAAAGGGCAGTGGAACAGATTCTTAGACGCTACATTCCAGCTGTAACTGTTCTGGGAGGAGTGATTGTAGGTTTAATAGCTGGACTTTCAGACTTTTTAGGAGTCTTCGGGTCTGGAGTAGGCATCCTCCTATCAATAGGGATAATCTACCAGTACTATGAGATACTTGTTCGTGAGAGGGCTGCTGAAATGTACCCGGCCTTCAGAAGGCTTTTCGGAGGGTAAACTTCAAATGTCAACTTTGCCTCTGAAAGGCTATAGCTATTTTGTTGAACAAAATGGTTATTAACGAGAAGGGAAGAGTCTAAAAGGAGTTATGCCTATGCTTCCGGAAAGCATCCCTGGATCCACAGTGTTCATATTCATGTTAGCTGCTGCAATAACGTTTTTAATGTCTCTTGCAAACCGCTTGTTATCAGACCCTGAAAAGATTAAGGCTTGGAGGAAAGAGGTTCAAGAATACAGCGAGCAGCTGCGCAAGGCCCAGAAAAAGGGAGATAAAAAACAGATTGATAAGCTTATGAAAAAGCAGCAGTATATTTTGCAGCTTAATCAAAAAATATCATGGCAGTCTATGAAAGTAACTTTCCTATTCATAATTCCCCTCTTTGTTGTTTGGCATTTTCTAGGAGCAATTTACGGACCGAAAGACATAGCTTACTTCCCAGGGGTTGGACCAACCCTCCCAATCCCTTTGTTCGGCGTATCCCTGTACTGGTGGTACCTTTTATGCTCCTTCCTTTTCAACGCCGTCTTCTCACACCTTTTAGGATTATTAAGTGTGGAGTGATGTGAAATGCCTAAACCTTCCCAGAGGGTAAGAAGTCTTAAACGCGTCAGTAAAGCCCTGCCTGGGGGACGCTGTGCCACACATTATAGGGCTGAAGCAGTTGCCTCTATGAGCTGCGCCGCTTGCGGTAAACACCTATTAGGCATCCCAAGATTAACTTCAATGGAATTTCGCAAGTTAAACCGAACTAGAAAAAAGGTTTCAAGAATCTACGGTGGACAGTTATGCCACAGCTGCCTAAAAACAGCTTTGAAAAAAGCTGTTGAAACCTTAAGCCATGCTTGAGGCTCTGCTCATGGCTGAGGGACCAGTCGTCATATGCATCTGCGGTATGGCTGGAAGCGGCAAAAGCACTCAGGCAAAAAAGTTGGCTGAAAGGTACAGCCTTAAATACTATTCTGGAGGAGAAGCTTTAAAAGCCTTAGCTTTAGAAAGAGGCTATAAGCCTCTTGAGAAGGGATGGTGGGAAAGCAGGGAGGGTTTATCATTTCTTAAAAAAAGGGAGAAAGACTTCGAATTTGACAGGGCTGTAGACGAGAAACTCCTCGAAGCTGCAAAAAAGGGAAACGTTGTCCTTGACAGTTGGACAATGCCCTGGCTTTTCAACAAGGGCTTTAAAATATGGCTTGAAGCCTCCCTTAAAATAAGAGCCGAAAGAGTTGCCCAGAGAGACGGGATAAGCATAAAAAAGGCTTTATGGGCGCTTAAAAACAAGGAGGAGAGGACAAAGGCTATTTACAGAAGGCTTTATGGCTTCAGTTTAGGGGAAGACTTCACACCATTCCATTTAATATTGGACACTGAAATACTTACAGCTGAAGAGGTTTTTCATGCTCTAAGCCTTGTTCTGGACAAAATAATTTTCGAGAGAAAAAGTCTATTTACTTAATTAGCCATACACATTGTTTAAGCGCCTAAAATAGCGGAAAACCTTAAATTTTAATCAGAATGGCTACGGAGCTAAAATTTGAAGAATAAAATGAAGCTTGTGGCTTCATCTCAAAATGTCAGCATTCACTGTCCTGAGAATGGAAGGTTCTCCTTCTTTAACAGTCCCTATCCCGCTCATAGATTATGCAGTGCGGTTGACATATATACCCCAACTAGGAATTTTGGCTGTGAAGCCTATGCGCCGGTAAGCGGTGAGGTTATTGGTTTAAGGGCTGTGGGGCATTTTCAAAGGAGATTTTTCGAATGTTCCGACAGGGACTACGTTATGCTCATAAGAAGTTTAGAAAACCCTAACGTGGTTGTTAAAATACTTCATGTCAAGCCAAATGTGAACGTGGGAGATTTCGTTTCTGCGGGTGAAAAATTTGGCACGCTTTTAAGGTCAGGCTTCTTCGACTTTTGGACAGATCCCCACATACATTTGGAGGTGAGGAATCCTTCCGATCCTCTGCGTGTGAGGGGGGCATATAAAATAGACAGAGCTTTCAAAATGGAGGACATAAAGGTTTTAGGCAAATTTGCCGGTGAGGTTGTTGAATGTAACCCGGAATACTCTTTAATTGCCTTTAAAGAGGATTTAACCTTTGGTATTCCTGTAATGATTGGCGACTGCATGGGAATTCTGGATGGTGGGATTCCCCATTACGGTTTTTTCGGCGTTCACTTAGAAAGGCTGAAGCCTATAATGGCTGGTGAAGAAGTGAAACTTTGCGGAGAGACTTTGGGGAGGGTTGCATCCGTTTTAGGCGATACATGCCTTGTCAGCGTTAATCCTTTGCGGTTCACTGTTAACGGCGTTGAAGTCGGCTTATCCCTATACCTCAACCTCTCTAAAACTTTTTTGAAAATTGTTCCAAGAAAGGTGGGAGAGCTGAATTTAAAAATGGGGGATGAGGTCAGAATAAAGATGTGTTCATTTGGTTAGAAGGGGCTATCTCTTAAAATTCCACTCTTTTGTCGAATACTTCGTTTTAGCTAGTTTTTCAGCTGTTTCTTTTTCAAAATCTGACACTTCTCCTGGGGACAATTCTATTCCTAAAGCTTTTTCGAAGCCTTTTGCTAAAGCTTCTTTCAGCTCTTCAAAGCTGACTTCCCTATTGAGGTAGGTTTTAAGCGAAGTCACCCTTTCCTCAACTGCCTTAATCATTTTATCCCGGATTTTCTCGCCTGGAACTTTCAGTACTGTAAACATCAAGGATGGGTTTACGTCTCGAAGTATGGTGCCGTGTTGCAGTATCACCCCTAAAGATCTTGTCTGAGCGTTGCCTGATATTTTCTTGCCGCTGACAACTATGTCGTTTATGGGCATAAATTCAGCTGGAACTCCTAAAAGCCTTAAGCCCATGACAAGTCCGGAACAGATTTTCTCGTAGGTTTTCTGGAAGTCCAGCGATACAATTTTATGGTCAGAGTTAACTACAATGCTATATGTGAGTTCCCCGTCGCGGTCATGGTAAACCGCTCCGCCTCCAGTGACTCTCCTCACGAAGTCTGTGCCTAGTCTCCTGCAAGCTTCAACGTCCACCTCTTCTTCCATGCTTTGGAAATAACCTATTGAAACAGCTGAAGGGTTCCACCTGTAGAATCGAATTGTGTTTGGAACAAGGTTCATCCTTCTGGCAGCTGAAACAGCCTCATCAAGAGCCATGTTATAGAAAGCGTTGTTAAATCCTGTTTCAAGCAAACGCCATTTTTCACCCAAAATTCTCACACGCCTTCATTATACATTTTATTAAATCCTCTACTGAAATTCCAAGGAGCACTATTCCATTCTCTTCCACAAATTCATTTAAAGTTCTTTCTAGGCTATTTCTATCAGGTTTGCATCCTATTAATGAAGCTTCAAGTTTTTCAATAAGCTCCTCAGGATGCATGAAAAAGTCTCCAGTTATCTTTATTTTGCTTATTCTTTCGTTAGACATCTCAAGTTGAACCTTGATAAGTTTACCTCCTTCAACCTTGTACTCGATTTTAGGCAAGTTTATCCCCTCCTATTTTGCCAAACGGAAATTAAAATTTTTTGAAAAGATGAAATGGAGAATTGCAAACATTTTGAAAGTCTAAATTTAAGAATTAAATTAAGTGCATGTATGCTTTGCTGGGTGGTTATTCCTCTATAATTTTTGGCTTTTAGGGAAAATGTTGAAAAGTGGTGAAAGCTTTTATTTAAAATGGAAATGGATGTGGCATGTACTTATTTGAATGTTTAAGTTGCGGTTTTAAAATTGAGGCTGCACAGCCCTATTTCAGGTGTGGAAAATGTGGGGGGTTGTTAGAGTATAAATTTAATTCTGAAAGGCTTAAGTCAGGTAGATTTGTTGGTTCCCTTTCCTTTTGGCGGTATAGGCATTTTCTTCCTGAGGTTAGGAATGTTGTTTCTATTGGGGAGGGCGGCACTCCGGTTCATTTGGCTGAGAGGCTTTGTGAGGCTTCTGGGCTAAGGCGTGTTTATTTAAAGGATGAAACTCGAAACCCTACGAATTCTTTTAGGGACAGGTGTGCTGCTCTTCTTGTGTCAAATGCCATTGATTTGGGATTTAGGGATATTGTCTGTGCTACAAACGGAAACCTTGGGGCTTCTTTGGCGGCTTACTGTGCAAGGTTTGGGCTTGCTTGCCATGTGGTGGTTCCAAAGAATGTGGATGTGGGTAAGCTTGCCCAAATGTTGGTTTTCGATGCTTTAATTGAGGAGCATGGCGGTTTAGTTGACGAATCTTTAAAAAGGGCTGAAGAGCTGGCTTTTGAAACAGGATGGTATCAAGGGTCTGTTGAGCTTAACCCCCTAGCCGTTGAAGCCTTAAAAACCATAGGTTTTGAAATCTTTGAGCAGCTGGGCGTACCAGACTGGCTTATTGTTTCCATGGGAAGCGGCGCCACTTTATACGCTGTTTGGAAAGGCTTTAAGGAACTGGAAGAAATGGGTAAAGCTGATTATCTCCCCAGAATGGTCGGCGTCCAGGCTGAGGGGTGTGCACCTATAGTTGAGGCTTACATGCAAGGCTTTCAAGATCCTGTGGTTAAGGCTAAGCCTTCAACCCATGCTCTTGCAATATTGGTTAAAAGCCCCTATTACGGTAAGCCTGCACTTAAGGCAATTAGAGAGTCCGGGGGAAAAGCCATATCCGTTTCAGATGGGGAGATCTTCGCGGCAGAACAGGAAATTGCAAGGCTTGAAGGAGTTTTCGCTGAGCCTGCAAGCGCAGCCACCTATGCAGCGCTTAAAAAACTGGTAAACCAGGGGATAATTGGCGTAACAGAAAAAGTTGTTTGTTTGATAACGGGAAGCGGCCTTAAAGCCACAGATATTTTGCAAGCCTTAACAAAGAAGAAGAAGACAGCTGTTGTAGGCTTTGATTTAAGCACTAAAGAGAAAATCCTCAAAATCCTAAGTGAAAAGGACACTTATGGTTATGACTTATGGAAGAAACTTGGAAAAACCATGACGAGAGCCGCCATATACCAGCATTTAAATGAACTCTCAGAAAAAGGGTTAATAATCAATTATAAGAGGCATGGGAAGAAATTTTTCAGGTTAACTGAGCGTGGTAAAAAGGCTTTAGAAGCTTTAGATAACCTGAAACTTTTGATTTAGCGAAAAGCTCATATAGTATAGTTATGGCTATACTATAAAGAGAAAATGAACTCTAAAATGTCGTCATTTGATTTAGCAGTTACAGCCGTGTTTACAGCCCTTGTCTGTGCAGCAACCATAATGTTTTCAATTTATGTTCCCGTCACAGAAGGTTTTTTCAACATAGGCGAGTCCATGGTCTTTCTATCTGCTCTCCTTTTCGGACCCTTCATTGGAGGTTTTGCTGGAGGGGTTGGCTCCATGCTAGCTGACATTTTATTAGGTTTCCCTCATTATGCTCCGGCCACATTAATTGTTAAGGGATTTGAGGGCTTGGTTGTTGGAATGCTTAAGAAAAGAAATCCTAAGCTTAGCTCAAAGCTTCATTGGAAGGTTTTAACCATGATTTTGGGCGTTGCCGCTGGAAGTTTATTGGGTTGTATTGGAGCTGTTTACTATAGCGGTGAGGTGGAGCTCACTTTAGGCTTAGAAGTTTTTAATCTTTACATTCCATTTGGGTTTTGGGTATTTTTAGGAATTTTAGCAGCTTTTTTTATAGCTGCAACAGGCTTTGTGACGGATCCTGAGTTTGGTTGGACCGTCTTCTCCGTAATTGTTGGGGGTTTCTGCATGGTTTTAGGATACTTCCTATATGAGTTGTTTTTGATTTATCCCCTCTTTAAAATTGAAGCAGTAGCCATTGCCGAAGTCCCCGTGAACATTGGACAAATGATAATAGGTACAATAGTTGCGTTACCCATAGTTAAAGTGGCTTGGCGTGCATTTCCCCAATTGAAAGAGAAGTGAATTTATGGCTATGGAGGTATATGGTTGCGTCTTCCTTTGGGAAAGGTTCCTGTCGAGGTTTTAAAGGAGGTTGTTTTCAAGAATTTAGGCTTTAAACGTGAGGAGGTTGTTTTGGGACCTTCAGCAGGCTTCGACGGGGCAGTTATAAACGTGGATGACAAGTCTCTGATAACCTCTATGGATCCAATAACAGGGGCTGTTGAGCGTGTCGGATGGCTTGCCGTTAACGTTAACGCTAACGATGTTGCAACCTTCGGAGTTCAACCGTCCTATTTCTCTTCCTGCATTCTGCTTCCAGAAGATGCGGATGAAAAAATTTTGGAGGACATTTGCCAACAAATGGACAGGGCCTCGAAGGATTTAGAAATATCCATTATAGGAGGCCACTGCGAAGTGACACCTGGACTTAAAAACCCCATAGTCATAGGCTGCGCCATGGGAATATCTGCTAAGGGCGATTATGTTACTGCTGGGGGAGCAAAGCCAGGAGATAAGCTTATTCTAACCAAAGAAGCGGGAATTGAGGGAACAGCCATACTTGCCACTGAACGCTTCAATCAACTTTCAAAAATGGGATTAAACATGAAACTGTTAAATTCGGCGCAGAAATTCTTCGAAAGGATAAGCGTGGTGAAAGAAGGGGTTTCAGCCTTCAAAACAGGAGGGGTAAACGCAATGCATGACCCAACAGAAGGGGGAGTTCTAGGCGGAATACACGAGATGGCTGACGCTTCAAACTTAGGCGTTAAAGTTTTTCTGAATAAAATTCCAGTTGCAATTGAAACCCAAAAAATCTGCAGCTTCTTCCAGATAGACCCTTTAAGGCTTATAAGCTCCGGAGCCCTGCTCATCGCTTCAAAACCTGAATCAACGAGTAAAATAATTAAATGTTTAAAGGCCCAGAGAGTTGAAGCCAACGTTATAGGCGAATTTTTAGACAAAGCCGAAAGGCGCATTCTGGTTCTTGACGACGGCAGTGAAGAAGTTCTTCCACGCCCAGAATATGACCACCTATGGATTGCATTGGAGAAATAGGGAAGTCTGCGGGAAAACTCTAAATGCATGTCCGTTATGTGTAATAACGTTAGGGTTGATGGTTAATGGCTGAAGAAAAGGCAGATCCAGTTAAACTGCATAAAAGTGGAAATACATTTTACGAATTAGGCAAATATGAGGAGGCGAGAGAAAACTTTCTTCACGCATCAGAGCTCTACATGAAGGCAAACAACTTCTTCGACGCTGCCTACTCCATGTTTAAGGCTGGAGAATGCGCCTTCATGCTTAAAGACTACGATGAAGCTTTGGAAAAATTTCTAAAATCTGCTGAACTTTCATTCCAGAAAGGCTTCGACAGGTTTGGAGTGAGCGCACTAGAATACGCAAGAGACTGCTACAATGCTTTAGGAGAAAAAGACAAAGCCAAAGAAACCGAGGACAAAATCAGGGAGAAAAAGACAAAACTGGAAGAGTCTTTTTAAACGCTCAAACCCCTATAATTGGAGGCTTACACTTTTTTAAGGCATTATATGTTTCTTTTTCCCATGATGTTGAAATGTCTTTGGGCGACTTCTAAGAGATATGGTATTGGAAGACCATTTGGGCATTTTTTCTGGCAAACCCCGCATTTGTCGCATTTTTCGGGTTTAACTTTTAAACGTTCATACCGTTTGTAGCCTAACTCCTCAGCTTCCATATATACTGAGTGCTGGTATGCAAGTATCACTTTGTCTATTTCTATACCTTGAGGGCATGGAAGGCATTTTCCACAGCCTGGTCTGCAAAAAACTCGGCTAATTTTTTTGCCTAGTTCTTCTAAAAAATGCCTCTCAGATTCTTCTAGTGGCTTGAAACGTGCCACAGCTTTCACATTGGATTCATGCGCGCGCGCGCGCAAAGCCGTGGTCACAACGTTTTCTGCTTCTTCTTCGTTTATTAGAGATAATTGAAAGCCGCCTAAAGAAATTGTAGAAACGTAAAGTTCAGTTCTGCCAAATCTCCTTTTTTGAACTACCATTAAAGGCACCCTTTTAATATAAAGCTGTGCTTTAAATAAATGATTAGTTCATGCTAAAGAACTTGTTTGGTGAAAATTTGCGGGACAAATTTATTATTAAGGCTTTGTTGAAACATTTTAGAGCGTGCTAAAGGGAGATTTTGTGGCTACGCTTTTCAGGGATTTGGCTGATCTGTGCGAGAAGCTTGAGGGTATGAAGAAACGTACAGCTATGATTGAATTGGTTGCTGATTTTTTGAAGGGTCTTAAAGCTGGAGAGGTTGAGCCTGCTGTTTCAATGATTTTGGGCAGGCCTCTCCCTGAGCATAGCCGTCGAAAACTTGAAGTTAGCTGGGCCACTTTAAGCGAGATAATAAGGCGTATAACAGGAGTTGAATGGAAAGTTTTTACGAAGGCGTTCAGGGAGACTGGGGATGTGGGTGCTTCTGCAAAAATTGTTTTTGAGAAGGGCAGGGTTAAGAGACAGGCGGTTCTATTCGATAGGGCTTTAACAATTTTGGAGGTTAGGCGCAGTCTTGAAGTGATAGCTGAAACTTCCGGTTATGGTTCAAGGGAGCGTAAAGAACGCCAGATAGAAGCCCTTTTAAGCCTTGCGTCGCCTTTGGAAGCCAAATATCTTGTTAAAATTTTTATAGGGGAGATGCGTACGGGCTTCAGCGAAGGGTTGATGGAGCAGGCTGTTTCTAAGGCCTTTCAAATACCTTTTGAAACTGTTCAGTGGGTAAGCATGGTGATGGGCGATGTAGGTGCGGTTGCGGAAACAGCCAAAACCATGGGTGGGGAGGCTCTTTTAAAGGTTGGTTTCAAAGTTTTTAGGCCTGTTAAGCTTATGCTAGCTCAGACGGCTGGAAATTTGGAGGAAGCCCTAAAAGAGCATGGGGGAAAGTCGGCTTTTGAACATAAGCTTGACGGAGCCAGAGTTCAAATACACAAGAAGGGTGGAAAAGTGAAAATTTTCAGCAGAAGGTTAACAGACGTTTCTGAAAGCCTCCCTGAAATAGTTGAAACCGTAAATGAAAACGTTAAGGCGGAAGAAGCCATTCTGGAAGGAGAAGTCATAGCTGTTGACGCTGCTGGAAACCCCCTGCCCTTTCAGCATTTAATGAGGAGGTTTAAAAGAATCCATGAAATTGAAGACATGACTTGGAAAATTCCTGTTAGGCTGTATCTCTTCGACATTTTATACTTGAAGGGGGAAAGCCTAATTAGGCTTCCATACATGCAGCGTAGAAGCCTACTGGCTGAAAACGCTGGCAATATACCCCTAACAAAACAGTTGGTAACCGAAAGTTTAGAAGAGGCTGAACATTTTCTAAATGAGGCTTTAACAGCTGGACATGAAGGGCTTGTCGCCAAAAAACCTGAAAGCGAGTACACCCCTGGAATAAGAGGGAAAAACTGGCTTAAAATTAAGCCTTCACTTGAACCCTTAGACCTCGTCATCGTCGCAGCTGAGTATGGTTATGGAAGAAGGCGAAATTGGCTTTCAGATTATTATCTGGCAGCCAGAGACCAGGAGACAGGCGAATTCCTCAAAGTTGGAAAAACTTTCAAGGGACTAACAGACTCTGAAATCATAGACATGACTCAACGCCTTAAACAATTAACAATAGGGGAGGAGTACCGCAGAGTAATTGTACAGCCTAAAATAGTGGTTGAAGTAGCCTACAACGAAGTTCAGAAAAGCCCAAAATACAAATGTGGCATGGCTCTAAGATTCGCCAGAATAACCCGGATAAGGGAGGATAAAACCCCAGAAGAGGCCGACACAATTCAGAAGGTCAGGGAAATCTATGAAAACCAGTTTTTGAAGAAAGGCGAATATAAATCTTAAAACAAAATATAAAGATGGAGAGGAATAGGCGCTTATGGATAAATCATGCAAAACCTCATTTAAAGAGTTTTACAAACGCCAAATTGTAATGAAAGAGCTTGGAGAAAAAGGACAGAAGAGGCTTCTGAACTCAAAAGTGGCTGTTGTAGGACTAGGCGGTTTAGGATCAGCCTCATCCATTTATCTAGCCAGAGCAGGCGTTGGAAAACTCCGCCTAATAGACAAGGACAAAGTTGAAATCCACAACCTCCACAGACAAGTTTTATACACATATAAAGACGTAGGCCGCCTAAAAACAGAGGCTGCAGCAGAAAGACTTAAAGAATTAAACCCATACCTCAAAGTTGAAACCTTCCAGGAAACCCTAAACCTCACAAACGCAGAGCATCTCCTCAAAGGCGTAGACTGCATAGTAGACGGCTTAGACAACATGCAAACAAGATATATATTAAACCGCGCATCTGTAAAGCTTAAAATCCCATTCATTTTCGGCGCAGCAGTAGGCATGGAAGGAAACCTATCAGTTTTCAACCCTCCTGAAACCCCATGTCTAGAATGCATATTACCCAACATCGATGACAAAAACCTCCCAAAATGCGAAGTTAGAGGAGTCCTAGGCCCAACACCTGGAATAATAGGAACAATGCAGGCTATGGAAACAATAAAAATCCTAACAGGAATAGGCTCACCCCTAAAAGGCAAACTTATGATATTTGACTTCAACGACACGTACATAACAACAATAGACATACAAAAAAGAGAAAACTGTCCAACATGCCAACCAAAGTAAACATTAAAAGAAAACTTATCCCTGACCCATAAAACCTTTATTAAAGAAAAAAGAAAAACAAAATGGAAGAGCCGGGGTGGCCGAACGGTTCAGGCGGCTGCCTGCAGAGCAGCTATATGTGGGTTCAACTCCCACCCCCGGCTTTTTGGAATAAACCCCCGGTTTGCCGGTGAAGCCCCGGTTCCTCGACGAACCTACAGATGGTTATTTCCACCTTTTAAACAGTTCAACGCCTTCAACGTCGTATGCGTGTGCAATAGAAATTTTGAAAAGATAAACAAAACTGTTCAGCATCTAACCTTTAAGAAGGGGCATAAAGTTCTAGGAATAATGAAAGGTTTTTTGTTGTTTGGAAGTCAGGGTTGGAAATACGTGAAGGTTGCGGAGGCTCTTTAAAATAGGTTTGGTGCTGGATGCTGGTTCGCTGTTGTATAAGGGTTTAAATATAACTTAAGTATTATTTTATGTTATTATGGTGATATTAATGAGCTTGGTGAAGACGAGAAAGGTCGGCGGATCCTTAATAGTTACTTTGCCCAAGGAGCTCGTTGAAAGCAAGAAGATTAAGGAAGGCGAGATAATCGAAATAACGGTCAAGAAGGTTAAGAAGGATGGCTTTGGCATCTTTAAGGGTTTAAGTCCCTTCACTGCTAGGGACGAGCTGACCGTCCATGAGTGATAAGTACGTAATAGATTCTTACGCTTGGGTTGAATACTTAATTGGAAGCAAGGCGGGCGAAAAAGTTAGATCCGTCTTAAATGCGGAGAAAAGTGAAATTTATACATGCGCTGTTACTGTGGCAGAAGTTGTTAGTAAAATTGCGCGCGAAGGACAAGATTCAGAGGTTGCTTATGATATTCTCATAAGTAATTCTCAAATTGTTTGCGTTGATGAGGAGATTTCAAAGAAAACTGGTTTGCTGCATTCTCAGATGCGGAAGATCGTGAAGGATTTTGGGCTTGCAGATGCTTACGTGTTAACCATTGCCCGAGAGATCGGCGCGAAAGTCTTGACTGGCGATCCCCATTTTAATGGCGTTAAAGAAGCAATTTTCATCTAAAAGATTATAGTTCTCCATTTCCCTCGGGTTTTTGAAAAGTTCTGGACAAGCATGCGGATGAATAGTTAAGTAAGAAGCAACAATTACCCGCCTTGACGTTGCAGAAGATTTTGTCTCTGCTACATATATCAACCAATAAATATGCTGTCCACGATCCGCGGCTTATGTATTTACCCGTGTTTTAATGCCCAGGCTGTCTTTAGCTTTCAACAGGAGGAAAGCAACTGCACATGGAATACGTGCGTAAAGAGCTGAGGAGAAAATGCAGTTTACTATTCACCTGAACTTGTTGGGCACCAAAATCGCGCCTAGAAGACATGAGAGTGTTATAATTTTCAGAAGGGGCTCGACTAAGGTTTTTCCAGCGGCCATCTTCAAACGTTAAAGGGCTTGTTTATGTAAAGATCTGTATGAAGACCTTGAATTTTTTAGGTATTCTGAAGTTTATCTAAATCAAAATGGAGTTGTTAAACCAAAAATAAAATATATCAGATATAACTTTTAAACGCGTGTGGTGTGTATGGATAGTGAGGATTTGTTTGAGGCGTATTTGCATGGGTTTGTTGATAGGAAGCTTTTGGGCAGTCCTGCTGATGCTTTGAGGAAGCCTGTTGCTAAGATTTTCGGCAGAACTGTTGAGGTTTTCGATTTAACCCAGCCTTTCAGCGGTATGAGTCCAATATGGCCTTACGTTGCTGGCAACCCCTCTGTTGTTAGACTGCGTTCCCATAACCATGACAGGGTTGTAGCCCATTCTATAACCCACACAATGCATGTTGGAACCCATGTGGACGCGCCACTACACGTTGAAGAAAACTACCCCTCAATAGATCAAATGCCCCTTGAAAAATACATAGGAGACGGCGTAATCGTCTCAATACCCAAAAAAGCATGGGAAATAATAACTCCAGAAGACCTTGAAAAGGCAAAGCCGCCAATAACAGAAGGAGACATAGTAATAATCAACTCAGGATGGCACCACTACTACGGAGACAACTCCCGATACTTCTGCTACGCCCCAGGCCTATACAAAGAAGCAGCAGAATGGTTCGTAAAGAAAAAAGTAAAAGGAGTAGGCGTAGACCAACCAGCCATGGACCACCCCCTAGGAACAAGACTAGTCCAAACAGGAGGAGGATACCAACCCCTCCTACCATGGCTAATAGACCTATACAAAAAACTAAAAGGAAGAGACGTCTACCAAGACTTCCCCTACTGGGAACCATGCCACAGAATCCTCTACACAAACGGAATATTCGGAATAGAAAACGTAGGAGGAGAACTAGACAAAGTAACAGGAAAAAGATGCACCATAGCCGCCTTCCCCCTAAAATGGCAAGGAGGAGACGGCAGCATGGTAAGAGTAGTAGCAATAACAGAAAAAAAATAAAGTATAGCATAAAAGAAAGCGGTTTAAGAGTATCTGGAGACCTGTTTAAGTAATTTAAACGTATATTAGAATAAAAAGTCTCAAGAAAATCTTCGGAGAATAACTGAAACGCTTCGAGTAGGGGTGTCTATGGCATAAGCTATAATTTGCGGCAACTATGGAATGGAAATAAGCCAAACAACCTTCCATTTTTTTAGTAAATTTCAAATGGTGAAACATAATGGGTGTTTTTGCTATTAATTTATTGGTATGTGGTTTTTATTGGTAATAAGTATGTTTAACAATTTGCTTCGATACATTTTAGGGATTCGCTACCTTTATTTACAAAGAGCAATATTTGAATAGCATAAATAAAGGGAAGAAGAGATATGTCGAAAGAGGCGCCTTCTAAGGACAATGCACTTGAAGCATTAGACTTTATAATTAATGTCTTAAGGGAGCATGAGAAGGATTTAGACCGCCTGATAAATGAGTTGGGTAAGATTACTAAGAGGCTTGGGGAGGCTGGGGAGCTAAGTGGAAAAATAGAGGTCATTGAGGAGAGGCTTACTAACTTGCAGGGTGAGATATCAAATTTAATCAGCTATTTATCGGCGCGGGAAGCCTTGAAAACGCCTTCAACGGCTCCGCCTAAAACCCAGATGCCCATGGAGGTTCGTGGGCCGCCAATAATTTTACGGTGCAGGCAGTGGGAGGACTTTCAAATGTTAGCTTTTCAAGCTCAAACTTTATCTTTTTTGTATAAGGAGGCTGATAAGGCCTTTCAGGCTGATGCTTTGAAGAACAATCAGGTTATAACTTATAGTGGAGAGCTTCCTAGGCCGACTTCCCTTTTGAAGGCTTGGCTTTCAAAGCAGTTGGGCATTCCTGAGGATAAAATTCTTGAGGGCATTTTAGCCATAGGCTAATTTGAAGTTTAGTTTCGGTTATTTGTTATTCGTAATGTTTTTATAGGAGATTGTGTATTAAGTCTTACGATGTAATATGGGGCTGAGGTTGAAGGCGAACTCAAGGCAGCTAAATTTTCCCTTTTCCTTTTTCGAAGCCTTCTCCTTTCTCCTCGATGACGGAATGGCTGCCTAAATCGCCAAAAAACAATGAAGGCCCCAAAAAACTTTGTGGAATGTAGATGAGCGACAAAAAAAGCTTGAAAAGGCTTCGGGAAGAGCTTATAAGATTTGAAAACGCCATGGAAGAGCTTCACTTTCTCAAGCTTGTCACCGAAGACCTTAAGAGTTTTAAGAGGATGATTAGGCTTAAAAGATACGATTAAAACTTTGAAAAGATACAAAAGCCTTTAAATGTTTTTGCATTTATTCTTTCGTCGGAAAACCATGGACAATGCCCAAGAGAACATTTACCTCTTCAACACTCTAACACGGAGAAAGGAAAAGTTTACCCCAATGGAGGAGGGGAAGGTTAAAATTTACACATGCGGCCCTACAGTTTACGATTATGCCCACATAGGAAACTTTAGAACATTTGTTTTTCAGGATCTGCTTCGAAGATGGCTTAAATATAAAGGTTTTAAGGTAACCCAGGTCATGAACATAACAGACGTGGATGATAAGACTATTAAAGGATGTAGGAAAAGGGGTGTCCCCCTTAAAGAGTACACAGACCACTATATTAAGGCATTTTTCGAGGATTTAGAGTCTCTCAATATTGAGAGGGTTGAATATTACCCAAAGGCCACTGAACACATTTCAGAAATGGTGGCTTTGATTAAAAGGCTTATGGAGAAGGGTTACGCCTACAGAGGCGATGACGGGTCAATTTATTATGACATTTCTAAGTTTAAAGATTACGGAAAACTTTCAAAGCTGAAGATTGAAGAGCTTAAGCCAGGTGCAAGGGTTAAAGTTGACGAGTATGGAAAGGAGGAGTTAAGAGACTTTGCCTTATGGAAAGCTTGGGACGAAGAGGATGGGGATGTTTACTGGGAAACCGAAATTGGAAAGGGAAGACCTGGATGGCACATTGAATGCTCAACTATGGCTATGAAATATTTGGGTGAAACAATAGACATCCACAGCGGAGGGGTTGACCTAATCTTCCCCCATCATGAAAATGAAATCGCTCAGAGCGAGGCAGCAACAGGCAAACCCTTCGCCCTCTACTGGCTTCACTCAGAGCATTTACTCGTAGAAGGCAGGCGCATGGCTAAAAGATATGGAAACTTCTACACTTTAAGGGATTTAATGGCTAAAGGATATGATGCCAAAGCCATCCGCTACCTGCTTTTGTCAACACATTACAGACAACAGTTAAACTTCACCTTTGAAGGGTTAAAAGCCGCAGAAAACGCCCTTAACCGCTTAACAACTTTCATGCAGAGGCTTTTAGAGGCTGAAGGCGTAGGATGCGGAGAGGATATAAAGCGTTTAATTGAGAAAGTGCAGAAACGGTTCGAAAAGGCCATGGACGACGATTTAAACATAAGTGTGGCCCTTTCAGCCATATTTGACTTTGTCAGGGAAGTGAACAGACTTTTAGATGATAAAATGCTGAGCAGGGAAGAGGCAGAAGAGGTTTACAAATTAATAATGAAGTTCAACCAGGTGTTAGGGGTAATAGGCGAATTTAAAGTTGAGTTAAAACTGCCTAAAGAAGCTGAGGCTCTGATTAAAAAGAGGGAGGAAGCCAGAAAATCTAAGGACTGGGCCACAGCAGACAAAATAAGGGAGCAACTTAAAGAAATGGGCATAATTGTTGAAGATACACCAAGCGGAGTAAAATGGAAATTTAAAAACCTGGAAACAGTGGCTTAAACCCTTGAAAAGCGAGTATGCCCTTGTTCGACCCGTGCCAGCTTCATATGATAAATGCATAAGAACCAACAGAGAAAATATAGATGTCCAACTTGCAATAAAACAGCATGAAGAATACTGCAGGGCTCTTAAAGAACTTGGATTAAAGCTTATCTGGGTTAAACGTGACGATTCACTTCCTGACAGCTGCTTCATAGAGGATACAGCTGTGGTTTTTGACGGAAAGGCAATTATATGCAACATGAAAATGAAATCTAGAAGAGAAGAGGTTAATGAAGTAGCTAAAACCCTTAGAAATTATAAAAACATTCAATTTGTAAGGTTTCCAGCCACAATTGACGGTGGAGACGTATTAAAAATAGACGATAAAGTTTTCATAGGGCTTACCTCCAGAACCAACAGACAAGCGGTGAATCAGCTTGAAAAGATATTAGAAGGCTATGGATTAAAGATAATTCCCGTTAAGGTGAGGGGAGTTCTCCATTTAAAATCTGCATGCACATACCTTGGAAACAACTGTGTCGCATTGGCAAAAGGAAACTTCGACATAAACATACTCAAAGGCTATAACAAGTTTATAGTACCCTGTGATGAGGCCTATGCTGCAAACTTCTTAAGTGTAAACGGAAAAATCATCATGGCGAAGGGATATACTAAAACAAAGAAACTTGTAGAAAAGATGGGGTTTGATGTGAAAGAACTGGATATTTCAGAGTTCAGAAAAGGGGATGGCGCTTTAACATGCCTCTCCATAATATGGTAAAAAACCCCATTCCAAAGTAATTCCTTTTATACCTCAATTTTTTTGTTAAACCCCTAAAAAATCTTTTTCAGTTTTAGTTTTCAACGTTATGTTCCTGTTCGTTTCGTTCAGTTTAAATATTTGATTTGTGATTACACGTAGCTAGAGGAAATTAGGGGCTATGGGTTCAAAGTCTCCGAGAGGCGAGTTTGCCGCTAGGAAGCTTTCCGAAAAGAGGAAGAGGTTCCGATGGAGCAGCATGTACTATAAAAGGCGAATGTTAAAGTTAGACGTTAAAGCAGACCCCCTTGAAGGGGCACCTATGGCAAGGGGTATAGTCCTTGAAAAGGTTGGCGTTGAAAGCAAACAGCCCAACAGCGCCATAAGGAAATGTGTAAGGGTTCAACTTATTAAAAACGGCAAGGTTATCACCGCTTTTCTTCCAGGAGACGGAGCCCTTAACGTCGTCGACGAACATGACGAGGTTATAGTTGACGGAATTGGCGGTTCTCGTGGAAGAAGCATGGGCGATATTCCAGGGGTACGCTGGAAAGTAATAATGGTTAATGGAGTATCCCTTAACGAGCTTATACTTGGGAAGAAACAGAAGCCTATGAGGTAATTGTGTTGAGCGAGAAACAGGAACAGAGAAAAGAAGCTGAAAAAGGCGAGGTTAAACTTTTCAGCAAGTGGAGTTTTAAGGATGTTCAGGTTAAGGATTTAGGTTTAGAGAGGTATATATGCCTTAAACCCGTGGCTGTTCCCCACACCATGGGACGCCATGAACATAAACGCTTCGGCAAGGCAAACGTGAACATTGTTGAAAGGCTTGTAAATAATCTAATGAGGCCAGGTAAAAACGCGGGGAAGAAGGCTAAAGCCGTAAACATCGTCAAACACGCCTTCGAAATTATTCATCTCCGCACAGGAAGAAATCCCATAGAAGTGCTTGTGAGGGCTGTGGAAAACTCTGCCCCATGCGAAGATACAACAAGGATTTCCTATGGAGGAATAGTATATCATATGTCAGTGGACGTTTCACCTCAAAGAAGGCTGGACTTAGCCTTGCGGAACATATGTGAAGGCGCGAGGCTTGCATCCATAAATAATCCTAAGTCAATTGAGGAGTGCCTAGCTGAGGAGCTTATTTTAGCTGCAAACCACGATATGAAAAGCCATGCTGTTTCAAGACGCCATGAACTTGAAAGGATAGCGCAAGCTTCCAGATAAACCACGCATATTATTTCATGTGAATTTCAACAATGTCTCCATCCTCAAGGGTGAAAGCCGGGCCAACTTTTTGAGGACTGAAAACAAGGCGTTCACCCCAAACCTTAGCGTAAGAGAATTTCAAACCAAAATCGCTGTGGATGCTGGTGGCTAGATCATGAACAGTTGAACCCTTCTTCAATATGTAAGGTGTTTTAGAAAACTCCCTCTCATTAGGCTCTTTTGTATAAACCCTGATTATATCCAGATTTCTGAACAGGGCCTCGCCTATTTTCTCTATTCCCAGCTTTTTTAAACATGAAACTGCAACTATTGGAAGCCTGCTTCCAACATAATCTTCTAAAAGCCTAAGATTCACCCCAGCGCCTTCCACATCGCTTTTGTTTGCAACCAATATTGCAGGTTTGTAAAGTGCGCCTTCAAACACTGCCATCTCCACGTCGTCAAGGGAAGCTTCACCGTAAATTTTAACAACAGCATCTGCAACCCCATAGCTCTTAAGGGTTTCCTCAACATCCTTGAAACTGCAGTCTAAAAGCTTTCCGAAAACCATTATGCGCAAGCCAAAGCCAACAAACTTCCTTTCAATTTCCACAAGGGCCTTAGGCTTATCCACACTTATACGCGTCTTCTCCAACTCTCCGAGAATCATGCCCAACTGGTCAACAGGGTTACTAGACAAATCCACCATCAAAATCAAACCATCAGCATTTCTGGCTAAGGCCAAAGATTGAAGACCCCATGCCTTGCCATCAGCTGCCCCCTCCATTAAAGCAGGAGCCTCCACAAGCTGAAACTGAACATCTTCATACAACAACATTCCTGGAATAGGCTCCCTTGTAGTGTAGGGAATGGGAGAAACCTCAACCTTGGCATTTGTTGCAGCCGAAAGTAAACTGCTCTTTCCAACGTTAGCCGGTCCCAAAATGACAATTTGAGCTGCCCCCTCCTTCTCTATGAAAAACTTAGAACCTCCCCTCCCAACTTTTCTAGCTTTCCCCTCTTCTAATTCTCTCCGTAAAACAGCCATCTGCTTCCTAACTTGGGCGCAAAGCTTCGCTGTCCCCTTATGCTTAGGAACAAGGCTTAAAAAATCCTGCATAAGCTGAAGTTTCACTTTAGGATTCCTTGCAGCTGAAACTTCAGCCCATTTACGCTTAGCCTCAGCCGGCAAATTAGTCGGCATAAAATATACACGCCTAAAAATAATTCAAAAACGTCTTTAATATTGTTTCGATTGAATAATTATCACTCAACAGGCCATGCTATTTAGATGATTTTGAAGAGGTTTTCTCTCCAGGCTATTTCTCTGTCTGTTTTAGTATGTGCCCGCGGCTAGCTGGAAACTTAAGCCATCTATACAGATTGAAGTCGATAACACTTAAAAACCATTTCGTAACCATTTATGTTAACAGCTATTAATGGAGGTCGCCCAAGCCTCTTACTGCATTTTGGGCATTTCAAGCTGTAGGCTACTTTGGAGATTATGGTAAGCTGGTTTTGGAAGGAAGGTTTAGGTGGAGGGTAGCATAACCACGAAAACGTCTGGCAAATAGAAGCCTAAGCTTAGAGACCTTAAATTTATGCCAAACTCGTGACATATGAACTCCTGTGCTCCTTTATCTTAAATTTACTACGCGAATAACCCCTTGTATTTTTCCTAATACCAATTAAGTTTCCTTCCTACATTGTCGCTTACATATGCTCCGACGGTGAGCACCCTCTATATAGTCATGATTAAGAAACCAGTGAATAAGCCTCCGACCACCACGACTTCCACCCTGCGTGCGTAGCGTAATACTTCGGTGAAAGCTCCTCGGCTCTCTCCAAATACCCCTTTTTGCGAGCGACATACCCAAAGATCAATCTAACAATAATAAGAAGAACCCAGAAGCTGACACCGAGAAGAATACGCGCATAAACCATGAGGAGAAAAATTGGAACCGCCATTAACAAGAAAAATACGGTTATGATTATAATTCTGAAAGCTTTGCTTCTCGCCCAAATACAATTGATAGCCTTTTTAACTTTGCTCATCATTTCACCCTCTTTAAATGTTCCTCGCCTATTAGGGGCTTGTAATCTCGGCGTTTTCCAAGCTTGTCGAAAATAAAGGCGAAGATTAGCATTAAAGCTATTAAAGCGGCTCCCAGCAATATCCACTTCTTAGTAGGCTTCCAAAATTCCGCTAAAGATTCTGGATTTAATATTTTAATCGCCCTAATAAATTTCTCATTTATTTCGTCAAAATACACATGATACATTCTAAAAGAAATTCCATTCTTATACACCCCATGCTCGCCAAACAGAATAGGGAAGAGAAATATAAAAAACACCGAGCCGGGAAAGACGAAGAAGGTTAACATCAAGGACCGTTCAACTAGCCTTCTAACCATTGCAAAAACGCCAATTGCCATTATAAAACATAGAATTGTATAGATCACGATATCACTAACAGGATTCGCTATAATCTTTAAAATCGTTTCAGACATTTCGTGCATGTTAAAACTTGGCTTTTTCAAATAAAAGTGTTTCATGTTCCCTTGGCGATATTGCTAAATTTAAGAAGCTCGAAATATATTTTGTAAGTCCATGCCCAGGATCAAAACTAAAGTTGTAAAACCTTGGTGGTGGAGGCCCATTTGGTTAGCCGCATTACTTTTAACAGCAATTTCTGTGGCGATCGCGTATTTTATTTTGCATTCACCTATTGAAAGAGTTGTTGGTGTAGCAGCTCTAACCTTCGCCTGTATAGGAATCGCATACTACATCCGCTTCAAACAGTCCATGAAGATTAATAGGGCATTATACATATGGCTTGGCGTCACTCCAATAGGGTTCTTTTTATGGATAATTTGGTGTATAAGCGGACTCGCAAGGTTCATAACCAATATGATTGGTGCTATGCCCTCTCTCCTCCTAAGCTGGGCAGTGTGCTACGGCATAGGAGCATTCATAGGCGACTGGATAGGTAAACGAAGAAACTATCGCCTCCCATTAACCCCATGAAACAGCAAAAAGTTGAAAACTCCGAGCTTGAGCCATACTCGTCACTGGAACGCTATTATAGCCGTAAATTTAATAGAAATTGGTCTCACATATTATTTGGAGTAATTTACAGATGCATCCTTCGCGGGGCCATTTAGGATATCCCGTAGTTAAGATTAGACTTTTTATGTCCATTATTTCTGCGCCTTTTTCGGCTTCTTGCTATACTCAGCCTCACGTGATTCTCAAATGGTACTATTCTTCGAGGATTTTATCTTCATTAGGGCATTGCTGAAGATTTACTTATAGGAGAGCTTGAGGCAATAATTATAACCCGTAATTTAATGAGAGAGACGAAAGCTGTAGCGTGGCAAATGCTTCCAATAAGTGTTGTTTCATGCGGTTTACCACTTTTGCTGGCATTATTTTTTCAGATATGCAATAAGCTTGATACTTGGATTCTTTTCAATATGCTCAGTGTTCGGCGGTGTTTTCATGACGATATGGTGTCTGAGAAAGCGATTCAGAAAAAGAATTTCAAGCATTTTGAAAGCTAGACCCGGATAAGCTTTCTTCTTCTATGACGTTTAAATATCAAAAGATCACTATGCTTTACAAGGTTTCGTGAATCCTTTTTCTGTGAACGATGATTAAAACAACATTGGCCTAAAACTTAAAAAGGATTAATAAATATTACCATAAATAGCGCGTTCATAGTAACTGTTTTAAAGTGTTTTCTTACTTATTATTCGGTATGAGTTATGTGTATGGCAAAAGCAACTAAAGAGAGTCAGCCCATCAATTATAGCGACAAAGTGATGATGAGAAATAGGAGATTATTGTTTATTTTCTCTTTAGTTGTCTGTGTTCTTTTGATTGGATTATGGCTTGCTTTTGAGGTAACGGTAGGCTTTGCGTTTTTAATCTTTGGAATAGGTCTCTTATCTTTTTCCGCTGAAAAGGCGGTTAAGCATTCGGTAAGCATTGCCTCAGCGTTAAGGATCTGACCTCTCTTTATAGGTCTTATAGTAGTGTCTCTGGGCACGGATTTTCCAGAAATAACCAACTCCATCGTCTCATCTGCTTTAGGCCACGGTGACATTAACATTGGAGATTCCTTCGGGTCTGTTCTCACTCAGATTACTTTGATATTAGGACTCTTCCCTTTTCTCGGAGGAATATTCAAGGTTGAAAGGGATGAGATAACGGTTTTAGGAGCTTGCGAAGCTTTGGCGCTTATAACAACCTTATCCATGACGGAAAAGGGATACATATCATGGTTAAACGCCGTTTTCCTAGTGGCGAGTTGGCCCCTTTTCATGTTAATCACAAGGAAAGTTGCAAAAAAATCAGCAGCTCCGACTCACACTAGTCAGAGATTATTTTTGCACATCTTGGCAGCTCTTCTAGGTTTCCTAGGCGTCGCCTTCGGATCCTTCATTGTAATTGAATCGGTAATCGCCTTGTCGGCAATCCTACACGTATCTGAATATTTCATCAGCTTCTTCATCGTCGCTATTGGAACCTCTCTGCCAGAGTTAATTGTCGACTTAATAGCCATTAGAAAAAGGCAGTTTGAGATCGCCATAGGAGATGCCATAGGCAGCTGCATCATTGATGCTGGTTTTTCTATCGGAATAGGGCCTCTAATTTGCGGTGAAATCACTGTATCTGGAGGGCTTGCAGAAATCACTGGTCTATACGCGTTATTCGGCTCAATTATAGTTGTGTCAACGCTAGCATCACGAAAAAAGTTGGATAGAAAAGCAGGAGCGCTTTTTTTTAGCCGTTTATTTCTTTTCATATATAACGCTATATGCTTGACCATGTATATTATGCCGTCTAGTACGCTTCTATGGTTTTTGCAGGTCTCGACGCTGACATCATCCCTTGTTTTTCCAAAGTGATAGGCTAATGCTCCTGATACTCTCTGGTAACTCTGCAAATGTTTATGAATACTGTGAAAATTATTATTTCTAAAGGACCGCAATAATGAGCTTATTACTGTGCCCACCAGTAATCAAAGAATTGGTGTGTCATTCCCTTCGGAATTGGCAGAAAAATTGGTAGAAAAATCATTCATCTGAAAATTCATAATAGTATTGCCGCAGCTATGGATAGAAAAACTCGTGCACTCACTTGCCTTGACACCCCTTGAGGATTCCATACACATCTCTGAACCGAACTCTTCAATCCCCCATTCTTCACCTTTAACCTCTTACGAGTTCTATGCTCTCTAGGATTTTTAGCTGGTTAATCTATAAATAAGGTAAACGTCTACAGCTGTTAGGGAGGATTTAATGAAAGTTGCTATAGTTAGGGCGTCTTTACATCGTGGTTCAGGGCAAGTTGTTCATATTAAAGAGCTTGGTCGCCGATTGCAAAAATTGGGGCATGAGGTTTGTATTTTCGCCCGTGAGGTTGAGGGAAAAAATTTTCCACGCTTTCGTCTGGTGAAATTCTTTTTTGATGATATTCCCTTTATTCGGCATTTCGGCTTCGCTTTTAAAGCTGGATTAGCTATGCGTAATTTTGACGTTATTCACACACAATATCATCCTTGCATTTTCGCGGGGAATGTAGGTAGTTTTTTGAAGAAGCCTCACGTTTTCACCTTTCACGGTTTCACTCCTGCCAAAGTCTGGAAGAACCCGCGACAAAAAATTAAAATGATTGATCATCAAATTGGAACTAACCTCGCGTTGCGAATGGGTGTTGATCGGGTTATCGCCGTTAGTAACTATCTGAAAAAAGAGCTTGTTAAATTCTATAAATTTGATGCTGAAAAAATCCACGTAATATACAACGGGGTTGATACTGAAAGATTTAATCCGAAAATTGACGGCTGGAGTATTAGAGAAAAATACGGTATTGGAAGCAAGCCTATTGTGCTCTTCTTGGGCCGTTTAGCCCCATATAAAGGCCCTCAATATTTGATAAGGGCGGCTCCCCAAATTCTTAAAGAAATCCCAGATGCGACATTTGTAATTGCAGGGTCAGGGCGATATGAAGTGCCCCAACTCAAACTCTTAGTTAAGAAACTTCACGTCGAAAAAGCGTTTATTTTCACAGGATACGTTGCAGATCAGGAGATTCCATACATGTATGCTGCTTGCGACGTCTTCTGTTATCCAAGTTTATGGGAAGGGTTTGGACTCACACCTGCAGAAGCCCAAGCCTGCGGTAAACCTGTAGTAGCCTTCAATACATCTGCCATTCCTGAAGTTGTAATAAACCGTAAAACAGGAATACTCGCTGCACCAAAAGACTGCAAAGAACTTGCTGATGCCATAGTTCAACTTCTCTCAGATAAAAATACACGGAATAAAATGGGCCTAATGGGATGGGAGAGGGTCCGGAAGCTTTTTTCTTGGGATAATGTAGCTAAAGAGACAGAGAAAATATACGAAAAAGTTCTTGAGTCTCGAGGTGAAAGACAATAAAAGGCTTCGCACTTCTGGACATGGATGGCACAATACTCTCAAGAAGGACTATTGATGTTCTATGCGAAGCTTTTGGAAAGACTTTTGAACTAGAGGAGTTGAATAGCAGGGCCCCAAACATGTTTGAATATGAGGTAAGCCAAGAAATAGCCCACATCCTTTCAGGAGTTAAGAAGGAAGAAATGGAAGAGCATTTTGATTCCATTCCATTAAATAAGGGTGTTCAGAAGTTCATTGAATTTCTCAAGGATTACGGCTTCAAGACCGGTATAGTGACGGATTCTTATCAGTTCTTGGCTGAACGATTGGCTAAAAAGCTGGGCGTCGACTTAATCTATGGCAACGCTGTTGAGCTTCGAGAAGGTGTTTTCACGGGAAAACTCGTAATAAGATATCCCTGCATGAATATTCCTAATTGTAGAAAATATTCCCTTTGCAAGCGGAGGGTATTGCTGAAACTCAAGGAGAAAATTTGCGGTGTTTCTGTAGCCGTTGGGGACAGCGGATCCGACATATGCATGGTTCAAGCCGCTGACATTGGCATTGCATACAACCCCAAATCTGCACAATTGATGAATTTAGCCAAGTTCACCGTCTTCAGCTTTGAAGAGCTGGAAAAAATTTTAAGACCATATTTTACCTTCTGAATTTTAGAAGTCAACATTAGTGAAAAGGCGATAGAATAATTAGTCCCCTTTAACCAATTTAATTCAACGAGCAAATTTGAAGAGTTGAACTATATTGCCGAATTCTGTTGAAATACAAGATTTAGGATCTTACAAAGAGTTAAACGTTAAAAAATGCCTTGACGCGAAGTTAAATACTTTAGTCGAGGATGAGTTCGGTTTACCTAAACCCTTAACTGTTTCTTTGGTTATGCCTACAAAAATTGATGTTACTAGGGAAACGAGAGACGCAGAGTTAAACGCTATGCAACATATCCTGTCAGAGTGTAGCACACTTGTAGACGTGGGATATATCGACGAAATAATTGTTATTGACGGATCGCTTGATGAAATGGGTAACCCAGATTTTGAAGTGCTGGAAAGAGTTGTTGAAACGGCTTATGAACAATTAGACCTTTTTAAGAGGCAAGTGAAATTGATAAATGAGAATAAAGCACAAGCCCTAATGGCCCGACGGGGTTTTTTCGATTTTATAGTGAAAGCTGTTCATCAGTTTGATCCAAATATTTTCTACGCCCTAAAAAAATTGGAACTCTCTAACATTACAGGTTTATCTCGTGTTCCTATGGGAAAGGGTGCAGCCCTATGGCTTTCTGTCCCCTTAACGGCTGGGGATGTTATATGTTTTATAGATTCTGATATAATGAATTTCACTAAGGAGTTTGTAGTGGCGCTTTGTCATCCTATTATTAACAGATGGCAGGACCCGGTATCCAGAGTCAAAATGGTGAAGGCTGGCTACAAGAGATTAACAGCGAGCTTGGAGCCTATCGAACACAGGTATTTTTTCGGCGGGCGTGTCACAAGACTCTTTGCAATTCCATTTTTTAAAGCGTTATCTAAAATGTACCCAAAAATTTTCGGCGGACTAGACATTCTAAACTACCCTCTATCAGGTGAGTTTGCAGTTCAAAGAGAGCTGCTGGAAAAATTAAGCTTTCCAAACGACTACAGCATTGAATTTTCCATACTTAGGCAAGCTAAAAAATTAAGTAACACCGGTCAGTTAGCTCAGGTAGACCTTAATTTTTTCCACCACATAGGACAATCAACCAAGAGCCTTGAAAAAATGGTGACTCAAATAGCAAGCTGCATCATCAAGACTCTTAAAGAGGAAGGCGTTGAACCTTTAGAGTCTACTTGGAAAAAAATTTTAGCTGAGTATGAGGATGAAGCTGAGAAATTGTTTAAGGAATATGAAGCGATTTTCATTGAACAGATTAAAGTTTTGGCTCAAGATCTTAAAGTTCAAGTAGCATATTCAAAAGATGGCGAAGCTGAACTTTTTCAAGAGTTCAGAAAAATTCTTGAGGATGCATTTATGAAAGCTACGCTTAATGAGCAGATTTTTCTTCCATCTTGGGCTAATTTAGATGAGAAAACGAAATATTTAGCGGCAAGCACCATATTGAGGAGGAGGGGGAATCAAAGCACATTTAGTAGATTAAAGGATACTGGCTTGTTCTACGGCTTATAAACTGTAAAAACTATTATTTACCAGCTGTTAGTTTAAACAATTATATCGCGGCGAGGAATAGGAAAAACTGCCTTCACAATGCAGCATTTACAAAACACTTTTAATGTGAAAATTTGAAATATTCTTGTTGGTTGAAATGAGAATTTCTGAAATTCAAATTAAAAACTTTAAAAGCCTTAAAAATGTGGCTTTAACAGGCTTGAAAAACTTGGTGGTTCTAATAGGGAAAAACAGCTCTGGAAAGTCAAATATGTTGGATGCGTTAAATCTATTCTTTAACGCGTTTAACCTTATCGAACCTGCTTCAATAGGCCCAATTACCGAGTTTGACAGCCGCATATGGCATGATATTAGAATAGAACTCCCAATTGAAGTTGTTTTGCGCATCGAATTTAACTCAAGAGAATGTGAGGAAATCTTCCCTGGAGAGGCGTTGAAGATTGTGAGGGAGAGAAGCCCGGAATCTTATAATCAAGTTATCTTTTGTAGGCGTATAGTCGACGTTAAAACAGGTTGGAAAACAGAGTACGTCAAGTGGAGGGATGTGCCCATCGTATTGAATAACAAGTTAGTTTCTCCAGAGGATTTTCGCAAATCGCTCATCACCCCAACCGCCGAAGCAACGTCCTCAACGGCCTTTTCTGAATCCGCGGCAGCGAAAATGATAGGTAAGGTTGCCTCCAGCTTACATAATAGGGTTAAGGGGAACTTCACCCTGGTCAGGGTGACGCGAGACTCGTCAGAAAGACCGTCAGACGTCTTTGAACGAGCGCCCATAGTTGATTCTGAGACATGCGAGATGCTTCGTTCTATAGGACAAAGTCGCAAGCTGGAAGATATAAAGCACTGGGCTGAAATTGAGAAAACATTTGAGGTTTTCTCATCCATGAGATTAGACGTTCGAGAAGGTGAGATATATGCGAGAAAAAATAACCTATATTTGCCCATGCATCTAATCGGGGGAGGAGACCAGGAAGTCCTAATTCTGAAAAGGCTTTTGATGCGCCAAGGTTCAATCATGGCTATCGAGGAACCTGAAATGCATCTACATCCCCAACTTGTCAATCGCGTATTGAAAATTATTAAGGAGTTTTCAGCCAATTCTCAAGTCTTTTTAGCCACCCATTCCCCTTTGATCCTTGATAGAGTCGAAGTTGGGAGCGTTTGGATTGCTAGAATGGAAGGTAAAGAAACAATATTTATCGGGTTAGACAGCGCTGAAGATATGAGAAGAATACTTGTAGAGTTGGACACGCCGCTTAGCAGTGTGATTTTTGCAGAGAGAATTCTTCTCGTAGAGGGGGTATTAGAAAAGGTTATGTTGCCAATTTTGGCTAAGAAAATTGGAATAGACCCTGAAAACTTCCACATAGTACCTGCAAACCTAAAACCTTGCAGGCAGAATTGCAAACTGCCATTTTTTAGAAGGGAATTGCAAAGAGAATACCATTTGCGAACATGGATTGATTTCTCTAAAAAAGTCCAAATTCCATTGTTCTTGCTGCTATATAAAAGCGCAAAAATTGAGGTTGAAAAATTGAAGCGGGAAGGATTTTTAGAGGCTCAAAATTGCGCCATACTTCCAACAGCCCTAGTAAACTGCGTGCCAGTTAAGACGTTAGTGGAAGTTTTAAATGAAAATTATGGTTTACAATTAAACATTGGTGATGTTGACGCTCGAAAGCAGCGTATGATCGAAGTTGAAAAGGTTCTTAAAAGATGGAAAAAACTGCACCCTGGTTGGAAAACCTTTATTGCAGAGAAAATGGCGGAGAAAATGAGTAAGGAAGATACCCCAGCTGAGGTTAAAGTGCTTTTTGAGAACATGTTTAAGACTGGGCGCTAATTCCAGTTTTAATGGAAAGATTTAATCAAAGCTTCTAAAGCTTCTTGGAAGGTGCTGATGGCTTAACTCAGCAGGGGTATTAGTTTGCTTGTAATAATTGATTCCCAGCTGAACCTTTTAAGCACGTTTATGAAGTTATTCGCTATTCTGTCATTTAAGAACTCTCTGTATATTCTAAGGGCTATACTTTTTGGACTCTCTGTCAAGTCAAACATATAGCCTTCTATATCGTCCCTGATAAGTTCTTGAAATGGGGGGATTCGGGAGCAAAAAATAGCTTTTCTTGCCGCTCCAGCTTCAATCACTGGCAACCCGAATCCTTCTTCCCTGCTTGGGATGAAAACTAAATCAGCAATGTTGTAGATGTCTCCAACGCTCCACTTTACAATATGGCCTTCTCTATATTCTCTTTTTTGCGCAATGTACTCGTGGCAGAAAATGACGTTTTCGTGTAATCCCCTTCTGTCAATAAGTTCCTTTAAATACTCCATATAGAGCATGCCCATTTTAACTGATTGATGATCAACGGGGCCTGTTATTAAAAGTTTGATGGGGCGGATAGGTTCCATTAAATGCTTCAATTCATCCACCACAAAAAGTGCGAGTTCTATATTTTTCCTAGGCGTTACACGAACAGGGGTTACAATTATATAGTTGTCAAATGATAATCCCAATTTCTTCATTAGAAGTTTTGTGGTTTCATCAATCTTTATGTACTCTTCAAGGCTTACACCGTTCGGAACCACCATTACCTTATCAATTTTATATGGTTCAGGCAATCTTGCAAACTGTTTGGCTCTGAAACTGGTGGGAGTTACAAATATTATTTTGGGGTTCTTGTAATGAAGTAATGTAAAAGGAAAATTTCCATCCATGTTTTTCCATTCTTCTCTTAATAGAACGCTGTCGTGAAGCCAATAAATAACCTTCTTTAACTTCAATTGTTCAACTAACTCGTTAATTGCAGCGGTGGCTGCGAAGTTAAACGGCATTGAAGGAATGTTATGCACGATGCATGTGTTTATTTCTGAAAGTATCTTGGTTAAGTCTTCTTTGAGGCTCTTCTTTACGTCCTCAAACTCTGGGGTTTTTTTCTTTTCTTTCAATATTTGTTCTTGAAGACTTTGGATACGGGGGTTATTTGGAGAAAGCAGCGGGAGTTTATGCTCCACAACATCACGGTATCCGAGTCCGCCTCCTTCACCATAAATTACGTGCATTTTGTAACCCGCCTTAGACAAGTAGTTTACATGATGATCAATGACTATTTCAACGCCGCCAATGGCTTTGGGAGGTGCAGTGTAATGTATAATTCCAACCCCTACCATAACCTATAACCCGGAGATTTTTAGAGGCATCTGGCTAATTGTTAACCGCAAAGATATTTATATGGTTAATGAATTGATATTCCAGAAAAAGGAGGATTAAGAAATTCAAATACAGGAGACCCTTAACCATTTATGGCTAGATTTTTTAGAAATGCTTCCTAAAGCCATCGGTGTGATTATTGTTTTGGCGGTCGGCTGGGTTGCTGGGCGCCTACTGGGCAAGGGGCTATCCAAGATTCTTGATAAAATCGGAGTGGATGATGCATTGAGAAAGACTGTGGTTGGGAAGGCTTTGGAGAAGTCTGGAGTTACCTGTGTTCGATTCTTCGACTTGATCATCAGATGGTTCGTCTACTTGATTGCAATATTAGCCGCAGTCAACATATTAGAAATCGAAGTGCTTAGCACTTTCATGACCTCTGTAGTTGAATACCTCCCCAACTTCATAGCAGGCATTTTCCTTCTTTTCATAGGCTTAATAGTAGCGGATTTCATCGGAGATGCAGTGAACGCTGTTGGCCGAGAAGCTAAAATCGAGTTCGTGGGACTACTGGCGAACGGATTAAAATTATTCCTATACTTAATAGTCATAGTACTAGCGTTAACTGTGATGAAGATCGATGTCTCAATACTTTATACATTTGCAAATGCCTTGGCTTGGGGAATAGCCATAGGAGTTTGCATAGGCTTGGGAATAGCCTTTGGTTGGGGTTTCAAAGACACCGTTGCCAAGAACGCTGAAAAATGGATTGAATCAGTTCAACGTGTGGCTAAGAAGGCTGAAGACTTCTGGAGTTGGTACACGCATAAAGAAGAAACTGAGAGTGAGGGTTAAACCTTGAAAAACTCAATTACCATTGAAATTTTCACTGAATCGATGAATATATATTTATAAAAGAAGCCTTCAGCTGGCTTAAACATGATTCAAGCATTAACGCCTCAACTAGAAGATGCAATACGCAAATTAAAAGGCGCCGACTATCTTATAGGTATCCCCTCCTACAATAACGCAGGCACCATCGGGCATGTTTTACTTAAAGTTGCTGAAGGACTCTCAAAATTCTTTCCAAATCAAAAGAATGTTATAATCATTTCAGACGGTGGCTCCACGGATGGAACACGAGAAATTGCCTCTTCATTAAAGTTACGTGGAGAAATTAAAAAATTTGTTACACTCTACAAAGGGGTAAGCGGCAAAGGAAGCGCTGTTAGGCTGATCTTTGAAGCCGCTCAGATACTCAACGTTCGGGGAGTTGCCCTCCTTGACGCGGATTTAAGAAGCATCAAAACTGAATGGATCAAACTTCTGTTAAAGCCTCTGGAAAGGGATGAGGGCTTAGTAACGCCTTTATATAGAAGGTACAAGTACGATGGGACGATTACGAACTTAATAATTTATCCATTCACTAGAGCCATTTACGGGATCCGCGTAAGACAGCCTATTGGAGGAGAATTCGGCATATCAAGAGCTTTAATTGAGCGTTTATTGGCAAGCCCCCTCTGGGATAACCCCTATACCCCAAGATTTGGAATAGATGTTTTCATAACTCATACAGCAATTGCCTTAAAATTCCATGTTGTAGAAGCCTGGCTAGGAGTAAAAATTCACGATGCAAAAGATCCTACAAAGCATCTTGCGCCTATGTTTCGCCAAGTGGTAGGTTCAATGTTCAGTATAATGGAGTTGTACGAATCTCGATGGAGAAGTATTAAAGGAAGCTGTCCCGTTCCAGTTGTTAAAAACCAGTTTAAAATTCAAGAGCCAAACCCATTCACAGTTGATATAGCCGCTCCTATAAAAACATTTAAAGAAGAATTCGCTAAGTATAGCAGTTTATACAAATCAATTATGTCAATTAACCTATACAATGAATTGGTGTTTCAAGCTAAAAGGGATAAAATGGATATATCCATACCAGCGGATACTTGGGCGAAGGTGGCCTACACTTTTGCAGCGGCTTTCAAGAAGGAGAAGCAACAAGAAAAAAGAGAATTAATGCTTGACGCGTTAAGGCTATGTTGGAACGGAAGAATAGGAACTTTTATGCAGGAGACTTTTAACATGACAGAAGAGCAAGCTGAAGAGAAAATTTTGCAAGAAGCGAAAACTTTTGAAGAACTTAAACCCTATCTAATCGAAATTTACTGAACACTTCCGAAAATAAGCCATCCCTCAAACTAGAATAAAAATAAATAAAACATACTGATAATAACCAATCCGCTCTTTACCCACGACCTATATTAAGAGGTGGGCTTGAACTTGTCTGAGATTGCAGGTATAAACGTCATTCAAGTGGTTGAAGTAATCCTAGCGTCCGTAACAACATACCTTATTGCCAAATTTTTCTCGAAAGCCTTCGAGAAGATTTTTGAAAAAACACCTTTTCCAGAACAAATTGAAAAGGGAATCGTGAAAATAGCGAAATATGCAATTTACTTCATTGGGTTTTTTGTGATAATTTCATTATTGGGCTTTGACCTTTCATCAATAATTGTTGGGCTGGGCGCCTTTAGCATCGCCATAAGCTTTGCAACGAGCACCATAATCCAAAACCTTGTTTCAGGAATACTTGTTCAAGCAGACAAATCCTTCAAGGTTGGAGATGAAATAAAAGTTTTAAATTTCGAAGGAAAAGTCGTAAAAATAAGTGTAAGAACAACAGTTCTCGAAACTGGAGAAGGACACGCAATTTTTATACCCAACTCGGTTTTCCTTACCAATGCTGTTATAAGAAAAAATAAGAAAAGGCAGGGACGGCAAGATCAAACTGAACACTTTTGATAAGGATAAAACTAATTAAACCATAATAAGCTTAATCGACCAAACGTCGGATCTGTTCACCAACATATGGTTCACTAAAATCCAGTTTTCAGCAAATAGTAGAAACGTCATAAAGCTGTTCTGAAATCCCCTGCAGTATATTGGAAATCGCCGAGTCAAAGCATCAGCCTTCTTCAAAGAGGCTCTTGAAGCATGTATCATAAACGCAGAATTTTAATGATAAACTTAAAATAATTGAATGAACAGTTGTGTAAACGAATCCACTACAATTTGGGATAATTGAAGTGTTTAAAACAGGAGGAATTGGAATGAGTAGGCCTGAAAAACCCCATTTGAACCTTGTGATAATGGGACATGTAGACCATGGAAAATCAACCACAACAGGTCATATGCTTTACTTGGCAGGAGTCGTTGATGAGAGGACGATTAAACAGTACGAGGAAGAGGCTAGAAAGTTAGGCAAGGAAACTTTCAAATATGCATGGATTCTAGACAGCTTAAAAGAGGAGAGGGAAAGAGGCTTAACAATAGATCTGAGGTTTCTAAAATTTGAAACCAAAAAATACTATTTCACCATTATTGACGCGCCTGGACATAGGGATTTCGTTAAAAACATGATTACAGGGGCAAGCCAGGCTGACGGCGCCATACTTTTCGTCTCAGCTAAAAGAGGAGAGTTCGAAGCAGGGATAGGTCCTGGTGGGCAAACGAGGGAACATGCCTTCTTAGCCTTCACATTAGGCGTCAACCAGCTTGTCGTTGCAGTGAACAAGATGGACGACGCCACTGTCAACTGGAGTCAGGAACGATATAACGAGATTAAGAATGAAGTTAGCAGAATGCTTAGAATGGTAGGTTATAAAGTTGAAAAGATCCCGTTTGTTCCCACATCAGGATGGACAGGCGACAACCTAGTCAAACCCAGCGAAAAGATGCCATGGTATAAGGGGCCAGCGCTTATCGACGCCTTGGACATTTTTGAAGTTCCTCCAAAGCCGTTAGACAAGCCTCTACGAATCCCAATTCAAGACGTTTACAGCATAACAGGCGTAGGCACAGTTCCCGTTGGAAGGGTTGAAACAGGAGTTCTGAAAGAAGGCGACACAGTAATATTCATGCCTGCAAACAAGCAGGGCGAGGTTAAGTCAATTGAAATGCACCATTCAAGGATACCGAGGGCCGAGCCTGGAGACAACATTGGATTCAATATTAGAGGCGTGGCGAAAACAGACATACGTAGAGGCGACGTATGTGGACACGTGACTAACCCGCCTACGGTGGCAAGAGAATTCATAGGCCAAATAATCGTTATATACCATCCTACAGCTATAGCGGCTGGTTACACACCTGTCCTCCACTACCACACCGGCCAGATTGCATGCAGGTTCACAGAGCTTATAAGAAAGATTGATCCCCGTTCAGGACAAGTAGTTGAAGAGAAACCCTCATTCCTGAAAACAGGCGATGCAGCACTAGTGAGAATGGAACCCCTGCGCCCCATAGCGATTGAGACCTACTCAGAATTTTCAGAGCTTGGAAGATTCGCTGTCAGAGACATGGGCACAACCATAGCTGCAGGCATAGTTAAGGAAATAACGAAGAAA
Organism: Bathyarchaeia archaeon; assembly: GCA_038871175.1. Lineage (GTDB taxonomy): Archaea > Thermoproteota > Bathyarchaeia > Bathyarchaeales > Bathycorpusculaceae > JAVZIQ01. The sequence continues at coordinate 99,986 of JAVZIQ010000002.1, forward strand.
GGGCTTCAGTAACGTTTTATTCCCCTCTTTTTCTAATTTTAAGCACTTAAAATTAATCTAATGCTCATGTTTTAAGCCTTATAATTAAACTTTCACGGGCCTATTAATTAAAAATGCTTCGAAGGGTATTGGAATGCTTAATTTTAAGAAAACTTTCAATAATGGCGTAAAACATAGCAATACTTAAATCCTACAGAGCCGCCTTTAATGCCTTGCCAAAAGTTAGAACCTATGGAAAAACAGTCGGGCTTAATAAACCAATTGAAAGGTGATTAAAATGATGGATGTGGAGATTGCAGCTACAAAGAAGATATGCGTTTTAGGTTTGGATAAGCGTTCCGTTACAGACATAGCATGGTGTGCAACAACATATGGAGCCAACAGGCTTTACTGGATAGATGGCTTTCTCTTATGCCTAGAAGTATATGAGAAATCCTTTGAACATGAGTTGAAAAAGCGGGAGTTTCCAATAAGCCAAATATGCTATTCCGAGTTTCCCAAATACGAAAAAATTTACGAGGTTGAAAAAAGCCTTCAACTTCCTATAGTTAACGTTTCAGACATGAAGATATTTAAAAACATTCTTAACGCCATAAGGAACAACGAGAATCTAGAAAAAGAAAAAAGGCATCAGCAAACTAGCCCATCTCAATGTTAGTTTAAACCAGCCTCTCAAATGTGGATAAAATTAAACGCAATCTTGTTTCACTATTTGGTTTAACAAATTCTTTAATAAAGTTTCTTGTTGGCTTATTTTTGGATTAAATGAATTTCTTGAACTTTTAGCTGACTTCTATGATGGTTATGTTTTCACAATTTAAGTGGAATGCCGTAAGACTCTTTGAAGCATATTTCGGTTAATGTTTTTCTAGGCTTTTGGGATGGGTGTTCGTCTGGAACGCCTATGGGCAGCATGGCTATAACGGCTAAATCTTCTGGAATGTTAAGAATTTTCTTTACGCTTTCTTCGTTGAAAGCTCCAATCCAGCATGTTCCGTATCCAAGTGCTGTTGCAGCCAGTATCATATGCTCTACTGCTATCATGGGATCTTGTATATGTGGTATTCTTGTGGAAGGGGTGGTGTAGGGCAGCTTAGCAGGCGTTGCTTTTGGATCGCCTAAAGCTACTATGATGGCTCCGGCTTTTTCCATGAACTTCTGATTGTTTGCAGCTTCTGAAAGGGCTTTCTTCTTCTCTTTTTCGGTGACAACTATGAAGTACCATGGTTGACGGTTGCCGCCAGATGGAGCTAGACGTCCAGCCTCCAAAATTTTCTTTAAATCATTTTCCAATATTGGGGTTTCCTTAAACTTTCTTATGCTTCTCCTCTTTTCAATAGCTTCAAACAAGTCCATTTTTCATTCCCCTTAAACATTTTCTCCTTTGTGGAATTTATTAAATCTTAATTTTTATATAAGTGCTGCGGGATAAAAGAATACGTTTAGGGCCCTGATTGTTGGATTGTGGTTGAATGCGTAAAACAATATTCAAGAAGCTTGAAGCGCAGGGTTTGATTGCTAATTATAACCGTTTAAGGAAGAATCTTCCTCCAAGGCTTCCTGATCGAGTTTTTATTTGGGATGAAACCTTAAGGGAAGGGGTTCAAACGCCCACCGTCTTTTTAACCTATCTTGAGAAGGTTAAGCTGGCTAAAATGCTTGATGAAGCAGGCGTATCCATTATAACTGTTGGTTTTCCAGCTCTTTCAGAAGAGGAGAAGAACGCTGTTAAAAAGATTGCAAACGAAGGTTTTCAACAGGCAAGCATTGCAGCTTCAGCCCGTGCGGTTATAAGCGACATAAATGCATGTTTGGACTGTGGAATAAAGGAGATACCTATATTTACACCTTTTAATGGGCTTAACCTTCAGTATAGGCTTAAAATGTCTAAGGAGCAAGTTTTAAGGAATGCTGTGGAATGTGTAGAATATGCTAAAAAACACGGGGTTGTTGTTGACTTTGTTTTGGAGGATGCCTCTAGAACTCCCTTACAGGACATCATTCAAATTTTTGAGGCTGCTGCTAAGGCGGGTGCAGATAGGCTTGTATTGGCTGACACTGTGGGGTTTTTAAGGCCTTTGTCAATGCGTTATTTGGTCTCCCATGTTAGAGAAGGCCTTGAAAAAGCACTGGATAGAGAGGTTACGCTTTCAGTTCACTGCCACAACGATTTCGGATTAGCCACTGCAAACACGTTAGCCGCTGTTGAAGAAGGCGTAGCCTATGTTCACACCTGTATATCCGGGTATGGTGAAAGAGCTGGAGTTGCACCTTTCGAGGAAGTAGTCACGTGTTTAGAGCTTTTATACAACATTGATACCGGCATAGATATGAAGAGGATTTACAGACTTGCGCAGCAAGCTGAAAAAAGCTTTGCATTGCCCATACAGTTCCACAAGCCCATTATAGGAGATAATGCGTTTGCCTATGAAGTTGACGAACACATTGAGGGTATGCTGGCCCATCCCCTAATTTATGAGCCTTTCCCCCCTGAAATGATTGAGAGGGAGCCCCAGTTCTACATTGGAAGGGGAACTGAAAGAAGCCTGATACAAAGGCGCCTTGAAGCAGCTAACATAAAAGCGGCAAGCTGGCAGATTGATGAAATAGTTAGAAGGATTAGAAACATGCAGGAAAGTATGGATAAAGGCGGAGCACAGATGACATTTTACCAGATTAAAAAGCTTATGAAAGAGCTGCGGAGAGGCCTAACTGAGGAAGAGTTTTGGCGTATAATTGAACAGGTTACAAGGCAGAAGCCAAAAGTTCAGCCAATGATTATAACAAATAAAACTTCGCCTTAAATAAAGCTCAGCTCTTCAATTACACGTTTTATATCCCTATTCTGCAGTGGTCTTGGATAATTATAAATGGGACCGCCTGGTTTCTCGTTGTAGTATGGGCGGTTACAGTAAGGACATCCTGAAGTCTTGAATGGCTCTCCGGAATATACAACTTTTTTCAAAGTAATAGGGTCAACGCCAAAGTCTAAAATTTGTCCCTTCTCATCAAATTTCATTTTTTCCGCCCGTGTAATTTCGTTGAAGATTAAGTGTCTTGCAATCTGCAACCTCCTGTAGCTCCTTATTGGCGGCTGGCATAATTTTTCAAGAGCTGTCCCAGCTACAGGTGTGAAGGCAAAAAGTGCTGGAAGAACTCCTCCGTCCACAAATTTCTGAATCATATTCACCATCTCCATTTCAGTTTCGCCTAAACCTACAATGAGGTGGGTGGTCACCTTCCCCCCTCCAAAAATTGTCACAGCCTGCTCTAACAAATCCAACTGTTTCTTCATGTTGTATGGTCCACCAGCCTTCTCCCCTTTCACCTTTTCAAAAATTTCTTCTGTTGCTGCATCAATTGGAATTCCAACCCTTTCAGCTCCAGCTTCCTTGAGGCTCCATATGTGTTCTAAGTTTAAAGGCTGACATGAAACAGAAACTGGAATGCTTGCAACTTTCTTAACAGCCTTAAGAAGCGATTGAATATGGCGAAAAACATCTGGATAATTTAAAGCTTGAATACAAACACGATTAATTTTTCCCCTTCTAGAGGCCTCCTCTAACCTTTGCAAAAAATGTTGCGTACCGAAAACAGGCCATGAAACCCTTGAAAGCATATCTTCCCTGCTTCTGCTTTGTTTAGCCTGGGGGCAGAAACCACAATTTGCAAGACATTTGCCATCTCTGTAGGTCATTATATAGGCTGTTGTAGGAGGCGCGTCTAGTTTCGCGTCTATTAAACCCATAACAATAGCTGAGCCAAGGGATAAACGAACTTTATCCGGAATTCCTTCCATATTTATGGCCTCTTTAAAGTTTCCTGCTAAATATTCTAAGTTTAAAAGGCTTTAAGGACTTTACGAAGATGTTAAATAAACTTTAGGGCATTAATTAGGATAATGATGCAGGTTTCAGCCTTAGAAGTTTGGTGTATGCCTGAAAAGGATCTTTCTAAACTTTTGGAGAGAGGAATTTTTCATCCATTAACCATGAATGTCCATTTTTACGCTCCAAGCTTCATGTTTTTTAAGACCAAGTACTTCTGCTCTTCCCCTGAAGAATTTCCAACAATTTCTGTCACAGGAAAGGGATGTGTTTTAAAATGCAAGCACTGCGGCGGAAAAGTGTTAAAAACAATGCATCCTGCCACAACTCCTGAAAAGCTTTACAGCTTATGTTTAAAGCTTAGAATGGAAGGCGCTCACGGCTGCCTCATAAGCGGCGGATGTCGCTTAAACGGATCTGTTCCTCTTGAAAATTTTGTTCCAGCCATTGAAAAGGTCAAAAAGAATCTTGGAATGACAGTTTTTACACATGTTGGAAATGTAAACTTGGAAACAGCTAAAAAGCTGAAACAGGCAGGTGTCGACGCAGCCTTAATAGATGTTATAGGCTCAGATGAAACTATAAGGGAGATTTACAAGCTAAATTTAACAGTTAAAGATTATGAGTCTTCTTTGAAGTCATTGTTTAAGACTGGGTTAAACTTTGTACCCCACGTCATCGTCGGACTGCATTATGGAAAGTTGAAAGGCGAGCTTAACGCCCTAGAAATGATTGCAAAGTACGAGCCTAAAGCCCTTGTTATAATTGCTTTCATGCCCATACGTGGAACTGAAATGGAGGGGGTTGAACCGCCAAAGCCATTAGAAATAGCTAGAGTTCTGGCAGCAGCTAGGCTTATGTTCCCTGGAAAACCAATTGCTTTAGGTTGTATGCGTCCAAAAGGAAAGCATAGAGTGGAAACGGACGTTCTTGCGGTTAAGGCCGGTGTTGACGCTATTGCCTTTCCATCTGAAGAAGCTGTGAAATTCGCTGAAGAGAAAGGTTACAAAACCCATTTCTCCCCTTTATGCTGTTCGCAAGTTTACATAGACATTTCAAAATAATTGTCTCCTTGGAGAGCTAATCGCAACATATTACATATTGACGAGACAAACTTTATGATGATCATCTAGTTGATGTTTTGCTTGAGTCCGCGGTCAAGGTGTAAACTTCTTCGGGAAAAACGCTTGCTATAATCCCCTTTTCTTTGTCACGCATTGTTGATAAAGCGTTTGTTTTAAATATGGAAAGAATTAAAAATGAAGGATGCTGAATTTATGGCATAGGGTGGTGGGTAAAATATGCCTAAAGTTAAGGTTGATTGGAGTAAGTGTAACGGCGACGGTGTATGCGCTGAAATCTGTCCAGTGAATGTTTTTGAGCTGCAGAATCTTCCAGAATATCCAGACACACAGAAGTCTGTTCCTGTGAGGGAAGGAGACTGTATAGCCTGCATGGCCTGTGTAACATCTTGCCCAACTCAGGCAATAACCGTTGAAGAATAACAGTTAAAACTGATACTTTCGCCTTTCTCCCCTCATAAAAAAGTATTTCCTATACTGTTTGAATCCAACTTTTTCGTAGACGTTAACTGCAGGGGCGCTTGCACTCCGCACAAAAATCATTACGAGAGGATTTTTCTCTAGTAACTTCTTAACCAGCGTTGAAACTACTGATATTGCGTAACCCTTGCATCTGTGGGGTTTGCTTGTGGCGACAACGCCTATTAACCCTCCCCATTCTTTTGTCCTTCCACTGCCCACTGATACGATTTCATCTGAAACTTTAACTCCAAACCATTTAGCACCACGATCTATGCTTTCAGTTATATTCTGACTTTCTGTTTCTCCCCAGAACTCTGGGTCAGCTGCCCTCATTAAGGCGGCTATCTGTTCAGCTTCAGAAGCATTTAACTCAATGAAGGATGCCTTATTTGAGGTTTTTCTCCCCTCTTTGAAGAATCATAATCATCAATTCATGGATTGATTTTGGCCTGTATCTCTCTAGAATGTAGGGCTTATGTTCTTCAAGGGCTTGTATTTCCACTTTCTCTAAATCCAGCTTTTCCAGAAGCTTCTTAGCAGCTTCAGGTTTTCCCCTTAAGTTCACTATTTCCCCTTTATAAATTAGCATCATGCCGCAAATGTTGTTGTCCTCTAAGGCTAGGAGAATTTCTGTTTAGTCTCTGAAATATTTCGAGTCTGGGGCGAAGTAATAATAATGGGGAATATCCTCCGCAATGGTCTTCCAGAAAATGGGCTCAAGAGAAAGCCCTAAAGAGACTATTTTCATTTTCTCCCGCAAATAAGAGAGAATCCTTTTAAAAGTCTTTCTAAAGGATATTGTTAAGCAACGCATATGTGAAAGCGAAAGCTGCTATGATTAGCATGAATATGCTCCATGCCCTTGTTATTCTATGTTTTTGCCTGTTCATTATGAAAAGAGCCAAAGTTACAAGAATCATAAAGGGGGTTGTTGAAAAAACTTCGTATAAAGACACTCGTATAGGATTCTTGAATAGTCCAACAAGTCCTAACACGAGGGTTAGGGTGATTATGTTGTCACCTATAGCGTTGCCTATGGATATTTCCTGTTCTCCGTGCACTGCAGCTGCTACCGAAACTGCAGTTTCCGGAACTACGCAGCCAAGAGCCATAATTGTAAGCCCTGCATTGAACTCTGTTAGACCGAAGGCTGCAGCCATTTTAGTTGCGCTGAAAACAAGGAGGAACGTTCCAGCTATGAGAGCTGAGCCGCCCACAATCATTAATGCCGCTGACTTATATGGATTTTCACCAGATTTTTCATCAGTGTTTCCTTTTCCATTACCCTTACGTATTGAGTGGTAGATGAATGCTGGATAGAAGGCTAGGAAAACAAGCCCCATCCACCATGTTACCAAGCCTGTTGTTGACGTTAATAAAACCAGAAGAATGCAGAGTCCAATCATGAAAATGCACTCTCTGCTTATTGTGGAATTTTTAATTTTGAACTCCCTTATCAAACCGCATATTCCGACAATTAATGGAATGTTATATATGTTTGAACCTATAATGTTGCCGAAGGCCATTTGGGAAGAACTGTAGAATGCCGCTATTAAAGAGCTGAATAGTTCAGGAGCGGATGTGACGGAGGCTACGAAAACTGTTCCAACGACAACCCTGTGGAAGTTTAAACTGGCAGCTAGTCTCCCCGCTGCGTGAACCACTTTTTTGGAGCCTACGTAGAGCAGCAGCACGCTTGCTATGAAAGCTGTTAAGCTCAGTGGTAGAGTCATGGGTTTTTCCTGTCATTTTCCCAGTCAACTTTAAAAACCTCGATATAAACTTATCTCAAGTAGACAATTTCAACGCATAATTAAAAATGGTTTTATGTAATCTAAAGCTGAACTTTATTCGAGTGGCGGGTTGGCGGAATGAAAACTCTAAGCCTGTTCAGAGATCTTATCTTCTCCTTATCTCCAAGCGTGGCCTCTCTTATGGCACTTTTAAGGATTCGTATGGATTCATCCATTGCTTTTCTATCCACAGGGTAGGGAACTCCATCCTTCCCTCCATATGCGAAGGAGTATTTAACAGGATCCTTCCAGCTTGGCTTTTCGCCGTATATAAGTTCAGCTATTAAAGCTATGCCTCTAACTGTTGCTGGTCCAACCCCTTTAAAGCCTAAAAGTTCTTCATAATTTCGCGGCTTAAACTCGTAAACGTCATATAATGCTTTCCAGTTTATTTTTGAAGGCATGGATAAGGCTTCCAAGTGATAGTCCATCCACTGCGCCTGAAACTTTTTTGGAAGCCAATCTTCAATGGATTTTTGATATGCTGGCCTTAGGGACATTATTAGGCGCATATTCTTTCTAGGAGGTTCACATGCAAGGTCAACTGAAGCTTTCCTGCAGCCTTCACTTTCCTTAGCTGTCATGTCCAAGGCTATTTCGCGTTTAACTTCACCTACAATGGCGTTGTGGGGTTCAACAACGAAGCTTTTCACATTTTCCGAAAGCCAGTGGTACCTTCTAGCTGTATGGTCCTGGGGGCACATACCCTGCTGGACTACCGTCCACCCCCCATATTCATCGATAAAGAAGGCATGATGGTAAAGCTGGTAGCCTGCTTGAACTGCTGCGCTGTCAACTTTTGCGCTCATTTTACTAGCATAACGAAGGGCTTTAATTTTGTCTTCAGAAAATCCGAACTTCTCGCCAACGCCTCCAATTTCGAGAGGAGTATGTCTTGAAACTCTTCCTTTTCCACCGCAAACAGCAATGCCGTGCTCTTCAGGGTTTATTGCTTGCTTTAAAACTCCTGTAACAACGGTGGTTACACCTGAAGAATGCCAGTCATATCCTAAAACGCATCCTAAAGCCTGAAACCAGAAAGGGTCTGAAAGACGCCTTAAAAACTCTACGCTGCCATACTCTTCAACGATTATTTTTACAATTTCTCTTGCAAGTCTTCGCATTCTAACAATTAGCCATCTTGGAGCCTTACCATAGTGAAGGGGAAGTTTCGCCACACCAGTTCTCTGCATCAGCTTTAGCCCAAAATATAGTTATTTTACAGCATATTTTTATGTTGCTGAAAGTGGATGCTTACCTTTAACAACGCCTTGAAGCATCATGGTATTACGCTCAATATTGTAACGTATTAATTGTGTGGCATGTGAAAATTAAGTAAGGGCTGCTTAGGAGGAAGTCTTTTCCATTAAATTTAGAGAGTAAGGGTAGGACGGGTTTTTATTAGGCGTCCTTCGCGGTCTATTTCTCCTTTTCTGATTCTTGTTGTGGATATGGGTAAATGGTTTTCTGATGGTACCATGTCAATTACTATTATGTTTAATGGTTGGATGCCCATTTTCTTTCTTTCCTCGTTGATTTTTAAGGCCGTAGGCTCTGTTTCTCTGCTTACAACAAGGGCTTCTAGGCATCCCCTTGAAAGTGTCACTCCATAAGGGTCGTTTAAGGGCATAATCTTAGCTCTTTTAGAAAGCCTATGCTTCTTTAGAAAATTTTCCAGTTCTTCTAGGCGTTGTTTGTAGGATGCTGTTTCGTGGGGTTTCCTCATTTTTTGCACAAATTCGTCTGTGCATAATCCAATTAGGACTTTTTCACCCACTTCGAAGGCTTTTAAAAGGAGTGTTCTATGGCCTTTGTGAAATTCGTCAAAGGTTCCGCCTACAGCCACAATTTTAAACATCCTTTTTTTCAAGTATTTTACCTCATAAGTCTTGCTCCTTGAATTTCCACGTTGGCCATGAGGATGTTTTCCTCTGGGAGAACTTTCTTAAAAGCTTGACCTACTTTTTCGGCGTTTTCATATGTTGTTAGGGCGTGGACGGCTTCTCCTACCATGTTCTGAGCGGCGCCTATTGCACCAGCCTCTTCTGCCAGCTTTATCAATTTTCTAACACGGTTTGTCATGAACCCTGTTTTTTCAGCAAATTCTCGGCAGCAATTTAAAAAGTTTTCAAGGGAAGGCTCTGAAAGTATTTTATCCAGGGTTTTTCTCCCCCACTTGTTGACGGCTAGACGTTTTTCATTTGAGGATAAAACCGTTTTTGTAGGTATAGTGCCGAAAACTCCTGCTACAATAACGTGGTCTGGTGTTATTGGTATTCTGTCTATTAATGCAATTCCAGGGGCTCCTGGCTCAACTGTTAAGACGCATCCTCCAATCATGAGGGGGCCGACAGTACCGAGGCCTGTTTTGCATTTAACTTCTGCGACGTGGGCTATTCTGCCAAGCTGGTTGTAGGTTAAGTTTAAACCTAAAGCCTTAGACAACGCTAAGGCTGTGGTTAGGGCTCCAGCAGCGCTTGAGCCGAACCCGGCGCTTATGGGCACATCCACCCTGTGTCTAACAACAACATTGTATTTTTGGGTTGTTTTATTTAGGAGCATTTGGACAACGGTCTTCGTTGTTTCAGCCTCTGGAAAATCTTTTCCATTTATGAAAACATTCAGTATGTTTTTTTGGGCTTCCGAAACGGTTACCTCTGTGGTTACTCCCCTCTGAATTGCGAAGCCTCCTCCTCTAGCTCCAACCCTTTCAAGATCTGATATTAGGCTACCGTCGGGAAGCCTGTCGCATACTTCGAAAAAGCTTGAGATGCCAGCTGGGCTGAAGGCTGCTGCAGATTTCAAGAATTTCTAACCTCTACTTTTGTTTTTAAGGGCTGGAAAGGCTTTGTAGCACACCTTAAGCATGGGTGGCCCTAATAGAAGTATGAAGGGAATTTCTGTTGCAAATGTCCATATGAATATTACGGGTATCAACGTTGAGGAAAGGGGCTGTTTGAAATAGCCTTGCTTGGAAAAGAAAATTTGGCTGTATGCCCATACAACCAAGGCTATTATGGCGCTTCCAATGCCTAAACCTGTAACTGAGCCAACGCCGTAATTTCTCCATTCAGGCCAGAATTTGGCTACAGCCATAATTATGATTATGCTTGCAATAACCGCTATAATGAATAGTAGAACACTGTCTAGGGAAGAGAGGCCTGTGAAAATTTGAGTTTCAGTGGGCAAAAGTATTGTAGGCAAAAGCAGGCCTGCAGCTATAATTGTGCCTCCTATAGCTAAACCAGTGCCCACTTTTTTCCAGTTAAGGTCGGTTCTTGAGATATACCCTAAAATGTAAAATCCGGCAAAGTTTGCCGTCACACCTGCTGAAATGCTTAGGAGGGGGTCTCCATGGAAAAGCATATCCCTTATGAATATCCCTATAGCCGCTCCTAAACCGCCTACTAAAGGTCCGAACAGAACAGAGAAAACAGCTGGGATTACAACAGCGGGGTAGAAGGCTACCCCTCCAACGGTTATGCCTAGATCTGTTAACCTTCCAATTAAAGCGTATAGAGCTGCGCAAATCCCAATCATTGCAACGTTTAACGTCTTCATTACTTGTTCCTTCTTCTTGGGAGAAAGCCATGACTTCAAACTAGATAAAAATTTCCTATGAATTGTTTATACATGTTTAAACTATTGATTATTTGACATAAAAATCTAGACAGGAAATATAATGGAGGTTTAAGCCTTGACTAATCTTTTTATCCTTTCAAGTTTAACCTATGAAGGCTTTGGCTGTTTTCTGCTGAGCATACGTTAAAATTGGCAGCAGTTTTCGAGCGCCTTAAATATAGATGAGACACTTCTAAATTGTTTATAGGCCTTAGGGAGGAGTGAAATGTCTGAAAAGCAGGATTGGCGCAATCTTTTAACACTTTTGAAGCTGGCGGAGATGGGAGCTCATAGGAGAACGGCTAAAATTTCCACAGAGTTTCTTGCTAGGAAGCTAAATATTTCCCAGCAGTCAGCCTCCCGCCACTTAATAGAGCTTGAACGTAAAGGTTGGATTAAAAGAAGCATAACTCCTGAAGGATGCTTAATAATGATAACAGATTCTGGGCTGGGAGAAATGAAGAAGCTTTATTCAAATCTCCGTTTTCT
>JAVZIQ010000003.1:0-64005 GCA_038871175.1 Bathyarchaeia archaeon
GAACAGCTGGGATAACCGTTAACAAAGCTGTCATGTTTAGGCTTCCGCCTGTTAATAGCGGTTTGAAGATTTCTGATATTCCAGCCTCTCCCATGACGTTTCTAAGGAGGAAAGCTCCATAGGCTGCTGCTGTAATTCCATAAAATCCCAGGCTTTTCAAAGGTCTGGCGAAAACTTTAACTCTTATTTTGAAAAGTATGGTTAAAACTGTTAATCCGGCAAATGTGGCAATTAAAACGTCGAAACCCTGTTTTGACAAATTATAGCTTAAACAGTCTATAAAAACTGTGACAATTAGGGTTGTGATTATTGGTAGGGAAGCCTTCAGAAAATTTTTAATGTATGAACCTGTTTCAGCTTTGCATTTCTCTCCCTCCATTTTCTCCTGTTTTGGAATTCTCCATAATCCTATGATGTAGCCTGCAACCAACATTACAGTTACCATGGGAATTTGCCGTAGAATTATGCCTGTTAAAGTTGCACCTGTAAGGGCTGCTGTTGTTATAAGCGAGGGACTTGTCGGGTAAACTGGGTAAACCGTATGTCTAAACCATATGTTTATGTAGGCCTTCATTTCAGGCTTCATTTTAAGTTTATCCGCTTCAGAATCCACTATGGGCGCAGACATTAATGCCCCTCCAGCCACTGGGAGAAGGCCTATTACAGCTGGAAGCGCCCCTAAAACAATTTTGGAGTTTTTAAATATTCTTTCAAGGCTTCGGCTTAAATCCTCAAGGGCTCCGGTTTCTTTGTAAAGTTGGCTTAACCACATTATCCCAAAAGTTGCAAATACAACGGCTATTGTAAGCTGTCCCTCAAGGGTTGAAGGATCTGTGGCTGACCATATTACCCGTGGAATTTCAGCCCAGTCAAGGGTTAAAAAGGCGAGGATAAGGGCTGTGGCGTTCAAGGTTATTCCCAAGTTTACATGTTTGTAAAGCATAAGCCCAAGGCAGATGAAGGAGACGACGATGCCTGTTAATGGTTCAACAAATCCCAAGCTTTAGGCCTATCCCACATTTATAGAAAACCAGAAATTGCAGCCGAACTTTTAAACCCTTTCCCAGAACCCTTCACCCACCAACAATCCATGTGGCATTAGCCAGTGAAACAGCCCTTTGCCTTAGCTGGCTAGGGTAGCTATAATTGTTATTGTTAAAGGCGCAGTTATTGTTAAGATGAAGCCGCTTGTGAAAGCGGGTATTAGGGTTTCCCTGCCGCAGTAGTGGACAATTATTGGAAGGGTGGTGTCCATTGTTGTTGCACCTCCCATTGCTATTGGGACATTCCTGCCAATTTTCCTTGCAAATGGCGTGGTGACCACCGTTATAAGCTCCCTTAAAAGGTTAACCATAAAGCCTAATGCTCCCCATTCCATGCCGAAAAGCTGTCCAGCTAATGGACCGGCTAAAGTGTACCAGCCGAAGCCAGCACACGCCCCCATAGAAGCATAAACGTTAACATTTAGAATTATTCCTCCCAAAAATCCTCCTGTAAGGGTGCCTAAAGCCGCTGATAATGGAAGTATTAGAACTCTAGCTCCAATTTTCTTCATTTTGGCTGTTGCCTCCTCATCCCCTCCGAAGGCTAAACCCATAAGGAAGAGGAGAAATACGAGGGAAAAGTTGAAAACATAATCTGAAACAAAAATTTTAAATGGCGAAAGTCCCGAAAAGCCGCTTAAATATCCAGCGAACCCGCCAATTACAAGCACAGCTAAAATATACTTCATCATACTCTCACCATTTTGCCCAATGCCTTAATGAATAATATGGTAAAAATAAGCGTCATAGCCGAAAGCACAACTGCCTTAAACCCTGCATCTGGCATAACAGCTAAAAGCTCATTATTAGAACCAACAGTAAAGCCAAGGGAGAAAACGAGGAATAGAATAACCCAGAAGATTAGCCTGTCAAGGTTTAAGCGTTTCTTCCCCCTCCTTAAAATGTAGCCTAAAACCAAGCCGAGAAAAAGGGGGATGAAAACCCTTAAAACATCCAATGGGTTAACCACACAACCACCGCCCACACCATGACCCTGAAAATATAAACAGTCAACATTTAACCTTATCTAAAAGACAAGTTTCGCTCCATAATTTGCCGCTGTAGCTTTTCATGGCTAAACGTTCAAATATGCCAATAAAATGGAACACGTTTCTTAACAATTTGAGGCTTATCCATTGTTTGGAAGCTAACAAGGAGGACTTCTATGTTTTACTTAGGTGTTGGCAGGTTAGGAGTAAGGCTATTAACGTTTTGGAATCCGCTATCCTCTCGCTTAAAATTGTTTTTAAAGCTTCATTGGGCTTTATCTCTTCAACTTCAATGAGTTCTCCTGGTTCCGGTTTTCTTCCAACATGTTTTAGGCCTTCAGCTAGGTATATGTGGAGGACTTCGTCGCTGTATCCTGGGCTCATGCATATGGAAGCCAGCTTGGTTAGCTTTTCTGCTTTGTAGCCTATTTCTTCAGCAAGTTCTCTATGGGCAGTTTCTTCTGGATTTTCATGAGGCTCAATTCTTCCAGCTGGAACTTCTAGTATCCAGCTGTTTATTGGAGCCCTAAACTGTTTAACGAGAACAATTGATCCATTTTCTTTTAAAGGTGTGATGGCCACAGACTGTCCAAATTTCACTATGTCTCTCTTGAAAGTTGAGCCTTTGTGCTTGTAAGTTCTCTCTGCCAAGACCACTCTTTTACCTTTGCATAAAACCTTCTCTTCAATTAGCTCTACTTTGCTGTCCAATTTTAAACCTTGCCCTTTTAATTTGCCTAATTGAGTTTAAATTTGCTGGGATGGTTTTTTATGGAACCCTAACTCTTCACAGATTATTTCCTTCACTATGGCGTTTGTAAGTAGATCTATGTTTTTAAATGTGTCTTCTGTGAATGTGGGGAAAACTTCGCCTATAACTTTCTTAATCTTCAATTTGTAGTTTAGGGGAAGATGTTCCATTTTTCTCTCTATGAAGGCTTTTATTTCACCGCCAAACTTTGAGTCTTCGGTTAGGGGTATGGCGCAGCTTATGTCACGTACGGTCATGGTGAGGTAGGTTATTCGTTCCATGGGTTTTTCTTTAACAGCCTCCCATGATAGAATTTCCTCAGGGATTGGCTCAAGGATGTATTTTGCGTAGGCTATTTGATCCTCGATAAATCCGCTTTCAACAAGGTACTTTGTAACCATATACTCCTTCACAGCCATTGAAGTTCCGTAAATAATTTTAACTGCGGATTCTTGGGGAAAGCTATGTTCAGCCATAATCCTCCTTAACTCGAATGGAAATTTAATTCTGTAGAATTCTGGGGTTCCATGAATTATGGAGTGGGCAACCTGACGTCTAACCCCTCCTAAAGCCACGTTTAAAGGAAGGGTTGAAATCTTATCCATGTAAATGCTTATTGTAGGCGTTCCTCTGGAGGCGTCATGGCATGCGAAAAATCCTCCCTCCTCAGAGCTTTCAAAAACTCTTAGGTTTACAGAGTATGTGATGGGAGGGCCTAAACGTTCATAACTTTCAATCATAACACTTAAAATCTTCTCTAATAAGGCTTCGTTAAACTCGCCGAACCTCTCAATTTTTATAATTCTCTTAAACAATTCACCCACCGGTTTCCCTCCATATAATATTTCTAAGTTTAAACCAAAAACTTTTTGAACCATTCCAAGATTAAAGCCAAAGCCTTATCTAAACCCCTTGAAAAAACATGGTCAGCATTCTCCACTATTTCAATTCTTTTGGGAGTGGAAGCCGCTTCATAAAGCCTATAGGCATGTTCAACTGGGACAAGCTCATCTGACCCTCCGTGGATAACTAGAATAGGAGGAACATTCCTAACAAGGCTTAAAAGATCATAGCCTTTCAAATCTTCAAGGAAGCTTTTCTTAAGCCTCCTTCCCGATGGAAGCCTAATGTATCCATCTTCTTCTCTGA
This sequence comes from Bathyarchaeia archaeon, assembly GCA_038871175.1. Taxonomy (GTDB): domain Archaea; phylum Thermoproteota; class Bathyarchaeia; order Bathyarchaeales; family Bathycorpusculaceae; genus JAVZIQ01. The sequence continues at coordinate 3,933 of JAVZIQ010000003.1, forward strand.
GGATTTCTGAATCTTCAGACCATGGTATCTTGTAAGGGGATGCCAAAGTAACCATGGCCCTAATCCTTTTCTCCCCAGCTGCTATTGCAACCATGCCTCCGAAGCTTGAACCTATAACGCCTAACTTTTCTAAATCAACCCTGCCTGTGCTTTCAAGAAATCTTAAAGCAGCCCTGTAATCTTCAATTCGGCCTGTTAAACATGTATCCTCAAAATCACCCTCACTTTTTTCCAGGCCCTCCCCACAACCTCGAAAGTTGAATCTTAAACATGCATAACCCTCCATGTAAAGCCTTGAAGCAATAGCCAGCCACTTATCGCTGCCTTTTTCGCCCTCGAGGCCATGCAAAGTTATAATGCAGGGTGCACCTTCAAATGGAAGGTGAAGGTTCCCAGAAATCTTTCGTCCGCCAGAGTAAAACCTCACAGGCTCAATCATCCCTTATTAAACACCCCAATAAAACTTGTTACAAGGCTATTTATTTTAACTTAACTTTAAAGGTTATTATAACCTTAACTGTTAGGAGAACCATTAAAATAAACCCCTTTTTCAAAGGTATCCCTTTTATTTTTTCTCATGTTTTTGTGAATAAAATTTAAAATCATGCTCATTTTTCGTTGCTTAAGTTAGCTAATCCTTTCAGCATTTGGATGGGAGGTTTGCCAAGTGGCTCAGCCTTCAGAAAACGTTGAAAAGAATTTGAGTTTGCTTCGGGTTTCCTGGATTAAGTCCTCTATAGTTTTAGGAGTAGTCTTTGTAATTTTTGGGTTAACAGCGATTTTAATCATTAAATTTTTAGATTTGGAAGGCTTACATCTTTTCTATGATGCGAAGGCTTTCGTTAATGATTATGGCTTGATAGGAATTTTCTTGGCAACAATTTTAGCGGGCACTGTGGTTCCCCTTGGAAGTCCAGCCATAGTTGTGGCGGCGGCCTCCTTAGGGGTTAATCCAAGCCATCTGATTTGCGTATCTACAGCTGGTTTCACAATTGGCATGGCTGTTAATTATGGCTTAGCTTATGGTCTTGGAAGGCCTTATGTCATGAAGAAGGTTGGCGAGTGGAGGCTTAAGGAGATTTCAGCCCTGTGGAGTAGGTGGGGATGGATTATTTATGCCTTTTTTGGACTAGTACCCTTTCTACCTGTGGAGTTCTTATCTCTGTTTTGTGGTTTGATAAAAGCTCGGTTCATCCATTTTTTAGCCTTGACATTTATACCGAGATTCTTTGTTTTCGCATTTCTAGTATATTTTGGAGCCATGCTTAGCGGTTGGCTTGGAATATCCTAAATCGATTTAAATTCAAATTTTCCTGATGGCTTATTTGGCTTGGAGCATATTTTAGCATGAATTGATAAAAGCAATCATGTGGATAAATGGTTTTGGTTTTGTTAAGTAAATCCTCCTAGAAGGAGGGATGCTAGGGTTGCGATTACAACTATGACTAGGGTTTCAAGGAGGGTTATTTTCCAGTTCACCCTTGTCTTTCTGGAGCGGTATTGTACGAGGAACACGCCTACAGCCACTCCTACAAATCCAAGGGCTGTTAGGATGTTAACTGGGTTTGGCAGGGCTAGATAGGCTGTTATTGGGATGATTCCAGCAAAGAAGGTTGTTGCGCTGCATATCATGGCAGCGTATAGGTTTGCCCGATTCACCTCTCTCCTTAAAATTGTAAACAAATTTTTAAGCAGAATTATGGATTTGTCCCTTTCCTTTTTGTCAGGAATATCACTGAGGCTGAAGTTCATTAAGGTTTGAAGAGTTGTAATGTCAGCTAAATCTTCAGTTATTCCGCCTAAAAGGAAGCTTGAAAAGTTTGTTATGGCAACAGCAGTCAAAGTTAGAAGGGCAGCGAAAGCAACCGCCTTAAATGATAAACCTGACATAAAAGAGGATAAAACCACAACAAGGCCTGTTATGGAACCGTCAACAATGCCTGCAACAACCTCCATTATAGGATCCTTCTTCAAAAGAAGGCTTTCCCACTCTCTGCTTAACCTTAAACCTCGAGGGGTTAAACAAACCCATCCACCCTCTTCACAGATTAATCCTTCAGAAGCCATTTCCTTTAACGCCCTCTCCAAATCGCCCATCTCAACACATACACGTCCAGCACAGACCCTGTCAATACGCCTTTTAAGAGAAACCTTCCCCAACTTTGACTTTTTCCTCAAACTCAACAAAACAACAACTTTAATAACGTCGGGCAACTCTTGAATCTCAAAGGACACTCAGCAGATCACCGTTAAACATACACAGCAAACACTCATAACAATCTAATAACTGATAGTTAAATGTTTTCGAAAAGGCTAAAAACTTTCATAAACCCTAAAAATTGCATACCAATCTTTAAACCAAAATTTTTCATTGGGGGTCTCTTCGCTTAATGAAAGCATTTCACTTACAGCCAAATAATACGGCTGTTCTAGGTATAAGTGAAACTGAAATAATGACCAGTTTGGAAAAGTGAATCTTAAACGGTATCAGGAGACGAGAATTGGACAAAAAAGGAATACACTACACTATTGCCATTTCCACGACAAATTCGAAAACGCCTTTAATTACAAATACTTAATCAAATTTAACTATGAAAGCAATAAAATCTCCAGGAAAGAAAATAAATAAGCCTTCGCATAAAATGTCGTAGTCCATCCTAAAGCGGCCGTAGTCTAGCCTGGGCTAGGACATCAGCCTGCCACGCTGACGACCCGGGTTCAAATCCCGGCGGCCGCACCATCGTTTGGACAAAACATCAGCACTTTTCACTTACGCTTCCTAAACAGTTTTACGCCTTCAACTTCGCATACGTATTCAAACCCGGCTTCAATCAGCTCAGCAGCCTGCTCAACGGTTTTGGCAGCTTTGCAGACATAAGCGTCTTCAGCGTCGCCGTTTATCAACTGAGTGTAAACAAACGTGTTCTTAATGTTTCTATGGCCCAGCACCTGCATTACATGGAGTATGTCCTTGGTTTTATGATATTCCATTGTAGCCTTCCAGTGGCGCAAAGTGCGAAACGATATTTTCAGAAGCCTTGAGTTTCCAAGCTTATGGGCAATTCTTTTACGGTTTCTTTCAAAGGTGCAGCTTAGGCTTCTTAGGCTTCCATAATTGCTGAATATGTTTTCGCCCTTTTTTGGAAGGCTGTTAAGCATGCTGACGAGTTTGTTTGAGATTTTGAGGATTCTCGGGTTGCTTCCCTTTTCAGGGGTTATTCTCACGGTTTTTGCTTTTGTGTCGATGTCGATCCATTTCAAGTTGAAGATTTCGCCCGCTCTGGCGCCGGTTTCCTTTGTAATTTGAAGGAATGTGCAATTTGTTTGTTGCATCCTGCGATGAGGTCGTCGATTTCTCTTTCAAGGGGAATGAACGGAAGTTTTCTTATGGCCTTGTATCTTGGTTTTTCCCATTTTAAGCCGGCCCATTTTGCAAAGAGGTCGTAGGCGTAAGCTGTTGTTTCTTTGCCTGAGTCACTCCATTTCTGTGCAGCTATGGCTTCCTTAACGCTTTCTGGGTCTAGCAGGTTTGCTCCAAGCTTTACAAGCCTTCTAAGCCTTGAACCTTTACCGCGTATTGTTGTGTCTTTGTATCCTTGCTTTTTCATCCACCAGAGGAATTCAAGGAGTTTTCCCTGAAGCTCAGTTTGGCCAGGCTTCACTGTTGCCCCCGCAGCCCGCTGTTCAGCGTGGGTTTTAACTTCGGTCAAGGCTTGCACCGCCCTCTGGGCGGAGGACGCTGCGCATGATGCCTCATAGCTTCCTTGACAATTAGAAGTTAAGCCATCAGCGCAATTTAAAATCTGCCTATCAACTTTTGAGGCATGTTGAAACTTTTCTGAACAGTTGAGATTTTTCTCGGTGAAGCGGTAACCGCACGTTCTACATAACCAACGTTGAAGGCTTGAGCCGTCTGCCAAATAGCGTAAACCGTCTCTGTAAAGCGTTGTGCCTCCGCATATTGGACAGGCAAGTGTTTCGGGCTTGGATGCCACTTGTTTAGGCGTCTCCTGTCTGCTGTTTTTCCCATATTTCTTTACAGTCTTCGCATAGCCACAAGCTTTCGCCTTTGAATGGTTCAGCCTTCCAGCTTGTCAGCTTAGTGTAGCCGCAGACCTCGCATTTGTGCCAGCCGTAAAAGCCGTCGCTCCAGTGGACAGCCTTAAAATTCCGCAATTTGTTGATTTTTTCGTTTTCAACTAATTTTGAAGCACTTTCTGTCAAAGAGGCTTTGTTTGTGGTTAAAGAAATATTTGCACACATGCCTGTTTCGCTCTGGAAGTGTTTAGCGTATAGATCCTCAACGGTGATTTCGCGTTCGCTGATAATGTTTTCTTTAAGCGAGAGGGTGTTGTGTGCAAATATTTTTTCAGCGCCTTTCAGCCACTCTTTTAGCGTTTCAATGGTGAAAATAGACGAAAACTGCGAATTCAACAAATTGCGGGATTTTTCACCATTATGAATCGCCTCGTAAAGTTGACGTCTTTTGTCTGCTGGGTCGGGCTTGCTTGTTAAATAGCCTATGCTGCAGAGAAAAGCGGCCCATCTTCTTACGGCGTCGCTTGACTTCTTTTCCTCTGCTCGACCTTTCCATTTCTCCGTCAACTCTTCAAGGGTGAACTCTTCTTTTTCTTTGGCCAGCGGCTCAACAGCCTCGTGGTAGAATCTGATTATGTGTCCTGGCGCAGAGGTTTCCGTTGTTTCCCGGATGTTTTGCCACAGCGCCATTACAAAGTCGTAGTCGCGCCGTGTCACCATTATGTAGCGTTCTTCAATTTCCTTGCATTGACTGGTTGAGGAGTCTTCCGCTGCCTTTTCTGGTTTGATTTTTCTTATTACCAGCGGTCTTTGGGCGAAGTGGAAAAGCGCGGAGACTTTGACGAGGTTTGTTAGGTGCTTGAAGTCGCGCATTGAGCGTGGCGAGCGGCTTGGGAAAGCCTCGGCGAATTTCATTGCGTATGGGTCCACGGCTTTTATTTCGCTTAGGTGGTTTTTTAGAAAGCGTATGTAGCCTTCTAGGAGCATGTAGTCAAAGTCGTTTTGGAAAATCCATGGGTAAGCTGCCTTCTTGCCTGTTAGGATGTTTGCTGCCTGATACTTTTTCTGGGTCATTTCAGGGGTTATGGTGAAGCCTCTTGTGGCGAGGTCCTGCACGTATTTTTCCTGAGTGCTGCAGAATATCGTGGCAGGCCAGCCTTGGATTATGACATGTTGCGTTTGCAACTGATCTTTGCCCGACTTGTCCGTAAAGCGATAACTAATTTGGTAGGCGTCGTGGCTTAGGATTGACCTTAACATGTTGAAGGTTTCAAAGTGCGGCGCTTCTAAGAATACAAGTATTTTGCCGCTTAACTCGACTAGGTAACGAGTGTCTTTCAGCTTTTGAATCCAAGCTTCTTTCTCTTCTGGCGATGCGTCTTTGTCTGGCTTGTGGGATGGCAGTATTAGGTCTCCATTTTCGTCGATGAGAATGCCATGTTGATGGATTAACGCGGTTGGGCTTAGTCCACCGAGAAGCCAAACATCGTCTTTTGGAAAATATTTTAGGGCTTGCACTACATTGTAGCTTTTTCCTATGCTGCTTTCTCCCCGCAAAAACAGGTTTATGGGTTCAGGCGTGTAGGCGCTTAGGGCTGTTAGGAAAACCATGTTTTTTGTTATGATGTCCCTGCGCACGGTTCGGCTTAAATGCCTAAGGAATTTGCTGTAAAGCCTTGGATCTACGGCGAGCAGGTCTCCAGCCTTGAAGCCTCCGAGCGTTTTGAGTTCTGCAAGGTTGAAGAGGCTGCTCATCGCTGCACGCTCGCCAGAAAAGCTTATGCTTTATTGGGTTTTGGCGGTTGTTTGGTTTCGTTTTTTGCGTCCGACTGTGGCGCCGTTCTGGAAAACCCAGTAAAACCATCCTTCGCGAGTTAGGCGTCCTCCATGAGCCTGCAAATCCTTAAGCATGGCCTTAAAATCCGAATTGTCCAAGTCTTCGCTTCTTTGATAAGGTCCTGCTGAGCCTTCTGCCCGCTCCCATTTTATGGCTTCTGGGTCCCAGCCGATTTTGGTTTGTTTAATGAGTTGTCGTGCGCTTGCTATTCCGGCTTCAACAGCGTTCAAGAATTCTAAAAGCGCTATTGTGGCTGTGTCTTCTTTTTCTGTCATGGCAGGTACGCCTCTTCCGTGGCGGGTTTTTCCTTGTGTTCGTAGTCTTCTAGGTGTTGGTCTAGGGCTTCGGCTATTTTGCGGTCTATAAGCTCTTTTATGGCTGTTTCTGATGATTTGTTTAGGTCTTTTAGGAGTTTAATTATTTTTTGGAGTTCTTCAGCGGACAGTATGCGCGGGGCGATTAAATAATTGTTTAATGCTTATTTGGGAGGGTCAGCCTTCCTCGTTTTGATTGTTGATGGAGGCTGGCTCTCCTAAGCTGTTGTTCGATTTGGTGGATTTTAAGCCTATCCGTCATATCTTGTGGGTTGGCCTTCACGTGGATGGTGCTGGCAGGCCTGTGGTTTATGATCCTGAGTGGGATTTGAGGGCTTTGATGCTAAGGTTGCTTTTGCAGCTTAGATACGTTAAGGATTTGGTTAGGCTTTTAAGGCGAAGCGCATATTTTAGAGAAGCCTGCGGCTATAGGGGTAGGGTGTCCAGTGAGGCTCATTTCAGCCAGATGAAGAAGCGCATTGGCATGGATGGTTTTAAGGCTGTTGAGGGCTATCTTCGTGGAGAAGCTAATAGACTTAGGGCTAAATATCCTCTTTTGGCTTTAGGCTTGGTTCAGGCAGCATGCTTTGATGGTACAGACCTTAAAGCTTGGAGCAGCCGAAACCCGAAGGATAATACGCGGGGACTTGGAGATCCAGGGGCTAGGGTTGGAAGGGGCCCTGAAGGCTTCTATCTGGGCTATAGAAGCCTACCGTTGGGGCATGTTGAGGATTCGGCAAACGTCAACGAGAAAGATCTCGTAGAAAAGGTTTTAGAGGATGCTTTAGGCGGCGACTTTGAGGTTGAGTTGGTTGTTGGAGACAGCCAACTAGAGTCTAAAAAGGTATTCCGAAAAGTGGAAAACAGGAAAATAGCCCATGTAATTCCATGGAGAAAGCTGAAAGGAAGAACTAACCCTCCAGACGTGCTCACAGTTAAGGATAAAATAAGCGTTGAGGGACCTGAACACTTAAAGGTTATATACGGCCGCTTGAGGGCTACTGCTGAAGGCTTTGTTTCCACGCTTAAAACCCAGATTGGCTACGACAACTATACATGGAAAGGCTTAGACAACGCTACAATCCACACATGCCTAGCCTTCAGCCTAATCTACGCCGTGACAATAGCAGCAATAAAAATGGGAAAACCGGAAAAAGCAAGAAGCATAACATACTTCAAATAGCAATAAACCAGGAAAAGGATAAGGCTTAAGCTGAAAATGCTAGCCTAAACCATAAAAGCCAACAGCATTCCAAGGCAAAATTCACACAAACCAGCCCTAAAAGCCCAATTCTAAACCACAAAACCTGCAGAAACCCACCCTTAAACACCCAATAAACCACTCAAAAACCAAAAATCGAAAACAATCAAACAACCCCAAAAGCAATTATTTAATCGCCCCGCTCTAGCTTTGAGGCTTTGAATGCCCTTTCAACAGGCATCCTACGCTTATAAAGCTCAACAAGCCTTTTTTCGCCCTTAACCCTGAAACGCTTAGTCACGTATAAGCGTATTAATGGCTCCTTAACCTTCGAAGAGTGGGGTATTACTGGTTCAGCTCCATAACTACTTATCGTCTTGAAGACTTCTTCTGAATAGTATTGGCTGTCTGCTATGAAGTGGCTAATGCCCTTTCCATAACGCTTCAGAAGCTTCGAAGCCCTATCCATTAATGGCCTAACCGCTACTTTGTCATTTACGTTAGCCGCTCGTACGATGTAGGTTATGGGCAAAGTCTTCATACATACAAGCGTGTGGCTTCTCCATCCAAGCTTGTAACTTCGCCTATCAGCCCTGCCAACCCTAGCGCCCCTATCGCTTATTCCGCCCTTCCTACCACGCCTAGAATAAGTCTTCATAAAAGTGCTGTCAGTACTAACCATAATTAAATCTGAAGCGTCTATTATGGCCATGTTGAAAGCTTGATTTAGAAAATCGTTGAAGAGCTTCTCAATGTTTTCAGGCCTAGCACGAGTAATAAACTTGCTGAAAGTTGAATGGTCTGGAGTTCTATCACCAAACTCGCATATTTCACGGGCATACTGACGCCTCTCAAGCCTCCTGCAAAGCTTCCTAACCGAAGGAATGGCCTCAAAACGCATAAACATCAAAGCCAACAACATGGAACGCACACTAAAGCGAGGCCTACCACGACCGCTATCAGCGTACTCAGCCTCAATAAGGCTTACAGTTACGCTTATATCGATATTGGAGAACAATAACTTGAGGGTGTCAAGGGGTAACCCGAGAAATCGGTTCAAACCAGGTTATCACCTCCATTTGGACTTGATTTAATTACCCCTTGACACCCTCACCCTATAAACCTTAACTAAACCAAAAACAAACTCTTTTAAAGAAAAAATCTGAAAAAAGATTTTTCAACACTTATGCGCATGGTTAAACGGATATGTTCACGCTTCAAACCTTCATATTCGATATTAGAGGTGGGCTGAGGTTGTCCTTTAAGCTTTGCAAGCTCAGCTTTTAACAGCTCGTTAACAACTTCATTAAGGGTTTTGTTTTGCATTACCACGATAGGTTTAAGCTCGTCAATTATGTCGGCTTCCACCGCGAAGCTTCGAATGCGTAAAGGGTTATCATACTTACGTGAAGGCATGTTTTACTCTTCAATAGAAAAATATGTTGTTAGTTTGCCAACTGAATATGTATGTGAAATTGAAGGTGCCAAGCTTTTCCGCAAACGTAAATAAAATACACAGCGGGGGTTCATTAAAAACAATGTTGAAAGCGCCGGGGGTGGGATTTGAACCCACGCGGCCCAAAGGGCCACAGGCTTCCAAGCATATAGTCTCCAGGCCTGCTCCCTACCTGACTAGGAGACCCCGGCTTAAACTTTTACTCTTCTTATCAAATATTTGTCTGCTCTAAATTTTCTCTTCTGAGAATTTATTTATTCTGTTAGAAGCGTTTGAATTTTTCATTATTTAATGTGCTTTGTTAAAACCTATTCTAGGCGTTTTTAGCTATTTTGTTTTTCTGACAATAGAACGCGGTAGCCGCTTTCTCTAGCTATTATTTCTAAGTTTCCGAAGGTTTCTCTGAATGTTTGCATGAGTCTTTCGCCGACAACTTTTGATTTTAAGACTATTTGGAGTGTGGCTTTTTCCGCCATGTGCTCTGGAGCTTGAAATATTATTTTTTTAATAGTGGTCAGTCCGGCGCTTACTGGGGGGTTTGAAAGTATGCAGTTGAAAACCATGTCTTTTACGGGTTCGTAGAGGTTGCCTCTTCTAACCTCAACGTTGGCCGCTTTGTTCAGGGCTATGTTTCTTTTTGCAAGCATGACGGCACGTTGGTTTAGGTCTATCATGACCACTTGGAGGTTTGGGTTGAAGGTTGCAGCTGCTATTCCAACAGCTCCGTAGCCGCATCCTATGTCTAGAACGTAGCCCTTTTCAGGAAGCCTCATTGCCTCTATAAGAAGCTTTGTCCCTGGGTCTAAACGTTTTTTGGAGAACACTCCTGAAGCTGTTAGGAATTTGTAGGGTTTCCCCCTTAGGTAAGTGTGGATAACTCCGAATTTCAGCTTGGATTTTGGATGGGATGTGAAGTAGTGGTTAGCCTTTTCAGGCATTTAGATCTCGCCGCTTCTCCAGCATTTGGGGTATGTGCCCCGAGGCATTAAAACCCTTCTCGTTTTAGCAACAACTCCATGTTCCATTTTTAGGATATCCTCTGTTGAGGATTGAGCTGTTGCCAGGGCTACAGCTTCCCCTTTAAGGGTGAAAAGGGCAACAGCTGAACCGGTTTTTATTCCAGTTTCAATTGATAAAACTCCTGGAGCGGTTAGGTTTGCCCCATGGCATATGGCGTCCACAGCTGAGTCTCTTATGTAAATTTTCGGTACTAGGGCTAAGGCCTTCTCCATTGGCTTGATGAAACTTTTAAGCTTCACGTCTTCTTTCTTCTCTTGCCATTCCATAAACATGTAAGCCACGTCATGGAGGGTTACAATGTTTTCATCTTCCACGAAGGGACCAGCTCTTGTTCTTCGAAGCTCCTGCATGTGAGCCCCGCATCCTAGAACTTCGCCTATGTGGTGGCAGAGCATGCGTATGTATGTTCCCCCTTCACATCCAACCCTGAAAAGCACACTTCGCCTTTCCATCTCTAAGAAATCCAAATAGTATATTTTCCTCGTCCTAAGATGACGTTTAACAGAAGCCCTGAGGGGAGGCCTCTGATAAATAGTGTCCTCAAAAATTTTTAAGACTTCCCTAACTCTCTCTTCTTGGATGTCGCCGTGAAGCTTCATTAGGCAAACGTATTCTTTTCCGCTTAACAGCAGTGCCTGAACAATTTTTCTAGACTCTTCAAGAGTTATAGGCAGAACACCGGTCACGTTGGGATTTCTCCGGCGTTAAAGCCTCAAGAGTCCCTCCGTGACCTATGCTCTTAAGGTTTAATATGCGTTTAACCCATGCAGCCACTTCGTGGCTTGTTGGGCCTGCAGGCTTGTCAAGGTTTATGACGCCGTATTTGATGTGTTCAACTGCAGGCCGCTGTTCAGGGGGACACCCATATTTCGGGTCTGTTTCTCCTTCAGCCTTCACAATTAGCTTACGTTCAATTTCCCATGGAGCAGCACTTCTAGGCAAATATGTGGACACCTCTATGCAAAGGATAAAATGGCTTAAACCTAAAAACATGTCTATTTAATCTTGGCCTCAGCTAAGGCAGGTTTAACCGGCTGAGCCATTTCCTCAAGCAGGCCTGCCTCCTTTAAAGCCTTTTCCACATCCTCGTCGGATGCACCTCTCCTAACATCCACTTTAGCTGGAAGAGGCTCCAAATGGCTTGTGTTAGCCCTTCTCCGCCTAACCCCTGTCACTTTTTTAGGGCCGGTTACAAGTACGAAGTTCTTATCCATCACATCAACTATTACGCATTTCCTTCCAGCCTCTCTTCCTGAAATTTTCACGCAGATTCTACCTATCTCTATTGCCGGCATGGCTGTGCCACCTCTCTTTAGGAAACACAACATTCACACATATATTTTTAACTTTGCCTTCAGAAAAGTTTGCGTATTAGGTTTCTAGGCTTACGCCATGAAGCGTTCCACCACATTGTATAGGACACTTGTGCCGAAAACAAGGTTTTTAATCGATATACGCTCGTCCAAGCCGTGGACCATTTTCAAGATTTCCCCGTATGGAAGGTCTGAAAGGACTGGCTGGAAGCCATAGCACACGGCGCCCATAGACCTGAAGAATCGGGAGTCTGTTCCTCCTGTCAGCATAAATGGGGCCACTGCACATTCAGGCTCAAATTCTTTCAGAACCTCCACTATACTCCTGTACAGGGGCGTGTCTGTTGGAGATTCAGAGGGCTCGTTAGCCTGCACTTTTTCAAACTCTATTTTTTCATGGTCTAAATCCTTTAAGAGCCCTTTAATCTCGTTTAGGGCTTGTGTGGTGCTTTGTCCTGGAAGTATTCTGCAGTCGAAAACTGCCTCGCATATTGATGGAATTATGTTTTCCTTCACCCCTCCATGTATCATTGTAGGTGCAATGGTCATTCTGAGCATTGCTCGAAGCTCTTCAGCCATGGCTTCGTCCTTTTCTGCAAAAGCGTCTAAAACCTCATCGCCTAAAGCTGGATTTTGAAGAAGCGTTTTTATGGCTTGTCCTGCATGCTTGTTTTCTTCAGCCATTACTTTTAAAAACTGTTCGACAGTGGGCACAAGCATAATTTTGGCACGGTGCTTTCCCAGCTTCTCAACAATTCTATTCATTCTTAGGATGGCGTTGTCAGCTGCCCCTGGAATAGACCCATGTCCAGGCCTTCCCTTAGCCTTAACCTTAAACCATAAAATTCCCTTCTCTGCTGTTTGAATTGTGAAAACATTTTTTCCATTTAAGGGAATAGCCTGTCCTCCTCCCTCATTTATAACATATTCCGCTTCCACCTTCTCCCTTTGGCTTCTCACAAGCCATCCTGCTCCAGCCTCTCCGCCCCTTTCCTCGTCAGCTGTGGCTGCAAGTATTATGTCTCCCTTTGGCTTCACATTGTTCCGCTTCAGAAGCTTCATAACCATTACTTCCATGGCTGTCATGGACTTCATGTCCATGGCTCCCCTACCCCAAACAAAGCCGTCCTTAACAACTCCTGAAAAGGGATCAACTCTCCACTCTGCAGAATTTGCAGCTACAACGTCTAAGTGGGAAAGCAGAAGAAGCCTTGGCTTTTCACTCTTCCCCTTTAAGCGTGTAATAACGTTTCCCCTTCCAGGAGCAGACTCTAAAACCTCACATTCATAACCATCCTTCTCCAAAATTTCAGCCAAGTACTTGGCGGCTGCAGTTTCATTTCCAGGAGGGTTTGTGGTGTTTATCCTTATTAAATCACTCAATAACCTTGTAACTTCCTCTTCCACATCCAAAATTAACTGAGCCTTCATAAAACCGCCTTCTAAGATGGATATTTAGGGTTACCCACTTAAAATTTTGTTTGCTTTAAACCATTTAACATGTTATGTGGAATGCCCCTGCAACACGCCTGCCTGCCTTTAAAAGTTCATTAAAGGTTTTGCAAGCCTCCTTTGTGGGTTGTTTTAACAGTTTAATGCCCATACTCTTAAGGGCGCTTTCAACTTCTGGGTTAACCCTTACAAGTCCAGAGTAGCCTGTTCCGATGACTAAAACTTCAGGGATGGGTTTACAGTTGAGAACTTCCCTTAAATCTTCAAGGTGAATCCTATGGCCCTCTTTCCTCCACCAGCCTTCAATAACCCTTTCAGGGAAAACTATCACGTCGCTTCTGTATTGTTTTCCATTTATAACAATTAATCCGAAATCATATGATTCAATCAACTTCGCCACCAAAATTGATTTTACATCTTCAACAATAATAACATTTAGGGTTGACAAAGCCTTGAAGTTGCTTCCTAAAGAGTTCTATGAGAGGGATCCCGCTGTTGTAGCCTGTGAGCTTCTAGGAAAGGTTCTGGTAAGAAAGCTTGAAGGCGAAATTCTAAGCGGAAAAGTTGTTGAGACAGAAGCCTACTATGGAGAAGAGGATCCTGCATCTAAAGCCTATAAGGGGGAAAAGAGGTTTAACCAGTTAATGTTTTGCCCTGCTGGAAAACTCTTCATTTACATGGTTCATGGAAACTGGCTTCTCAACATAGTTTCCCACCCAGAAGGAGGGGTTGGCGCAGTTTTAATAAGGGCTTTAGAGCCCATTTCAGGAGTGGAAACTATGATTAAAAATAGGGGTGTAAAAAAGTTAGAGTGTTTAACCAGCGGCCCTGGAAGGCTTACAAAGGCGCTGGCGGTAACAAATGAGCTGAACGGTGAAGACGTAACCTCGGAAAACAGCAGGTTGACCGTGGCTGAGGGCATGCCTGAAAGCTTCCAAATTGCCTCAACCCATAGGATAGGTGTAAAATTCGACCTTCCCCAACCACTCCGTTTTTACATAAAAGGAAACAGGCACGTTTCCAAAGGTTGAAATTTAGAAACCCTTGAAAACCCTGAAAATTGAGCTGAGCTTCGAAAGTATTAGACTAAACCTTATTATGGCTGTATTCCTTTAGGTTTCTTTAACACTTATTTATAAAGGCATGTAACTATATATAGGGGTTTTAATGTTAACTCAGGAAGCCCTGCGTCAAGCTTACGAGCCTGGTTTATATAAGAAAATCGGGGTGATTTCAGATACACATGTGCCCACGAGGGCTAGGGAAATTCCTAAAAAGGTTTTTGAAATTTTTGAAAACGTTGACTTCATAGTACATGCAGGCGATTTGGTGGAGTTATCCGTTATCGACAAGCTTGAGCAGCTTGCACCTGTGCTTGCTGTTTACGGAAACATGGATGGCCCTGACATCCGTGGAAAACTTCCAAAAATGAACTCTTTTAATATTTTCGAATGGAAAATTGGAGTTATGCATAATCCTGGAGCACTTTCCGGAATTAATAAAATGCGGGAAATAGCCCATAAAAACGGTTTCAAAGTGCTCGTTTACGGGCATACCCATCATTCAAACATAAAATGGGATGGAGAAATCCTATTTATAAATCCTGGAAGCCCCACAAACCCAATTCCACCCTTCATAGCCAAGCCTTCAGTTGCCCTTCTTAAAGTAACAAAGGAGAAAATATTCCCAGAAATATTTCAAATATGAACGGATTTGGGTTTAATGCTAAAGCCCATTCCAGCCAAAAATATATTTGCGTAAATAGCCTTTTCAGTCCGCCGAAAAGTTGAAGATTGAGGGCTAAGCCGCAGAATATATAGTAAAATTTAAAGATTTTTAAAATAATCTGCGCTAAAGTCTTTTCATCCGTACTGGAAGAAGTGGCGAATTTATCTCTGACAAGAAGCCTTTTACATAAAAGTATCAGACAATCTTAAATAGGTATTAGCGAATTTTCAAGGCGGCGATGGCATGCCTTGCACTGTTGTGGTTGGAGCCTTCTGGGGAGATGAGGGTAAGGGTAAAATTATATCGTATTTGGCCTTAAAGGACAAGGTTGATGTAACTGTTAGAACAGGTTCGGTTAATGCAGCCCATACTGTTTGGATTGAAGGTAAACGTTACGCTTTACACATGGTTCCATCAACCTTTGTTTATGAAAAATGCCGACTGTTAATAGGTGCAGGGGCAAATGTTTATGTAGCTAAATTCCTCGAAGAGGTTGAACTGACCAATGTGAAAAGCCGCATAGGAGTGGATTACCAAGCGTCCATAATTGAAGAGAAACATCGAGATTGTGAAAAATCCAGTGAGCATTTAAAGGGCATCGGCACGACAGGTTGGGGTGTTGGACCAGCCATTGAAGAACGAGTCCGTAGGACAGCGAAACTTGCAAGGGACATACCGGAGCTTAAGCCATACTTAACAGACGCTGCTGAGGAAGCAAACAGGGCTATAGCAGAGGGGAAAAAAGTTCTGCTGGAAGGAACTCAGGGGTCGATGCTTTCACTTTTCCACGGAACATACCCCTACGTGACTGGAAGGGATACGTGTGCTTCTGCCATATGTTCAGAGGCAGGTGTAGGCCCAACTAAAGTGGACAACGTACTCTTAGTTTTTAAAGCTTACATGACCAGAGTTGGAGCTGGACCACTTCCAGGAGAGCTTCCAAAAGAGGAGTCTGTTAAAAGGGGATGGTTTGAAGTTGCCGCCGGAACAGGCAGGGATAGACGTTCAGCCCCATTCAACTTTGAAGTTGCTGAAAAGGCTGTTATGTTAAATGGGGCAACTCAGGCTGCCATAACCAAGCTTGACGTTCTGTACCCCTCTTGCAGGGGTAAAAAATCCTTCGAAGAGATTCCAAATGAGGCAAGAGAGTTTCTAAGGGAGTTTGAAAGGCGATTAGGAATACCCGTTGTGCTTATTGGCACAGGGCCAGAGGCCTTAGACATAATTGACAGAAGAACATAGAAGAGGCTTTATTGAGCTGGCAGAATAAAATGAAGGCTTTTCGAATTAGTTAGAAGTTTTCGAGGATTAGTTGTTATCTGTGAGGAGCCTACGTGTTAAGGGAGGTGTTAAAGAGAATTTTTTCTTTCAGCATTTTCAGAGAGGTTTTGAATAGAGATTTAAGGCTGATTTTCACCTCAAACCTTTTAGGCGCCTTCGGAGACGGCCTTTACGCTTATCTTTTACCCTACTACATGAAGGAGGTTTTATACGCCACGCCTGTTGAGGTTGGAGTGCTTTACGCTTTGTCAAGCCTAACGGCAGCAGTCACCCTTTTCACAGCTGGAATGTTTGCAGATAGATATGATAGGAAGAAGATTATGATTGCAGGTTGGGCTGCATGGATTCCTGCGCCTTTAATATTTTCCTATGCTACAAGTTGGGTTCAAATGGTGCCAGGCATGATTTTATATGGCTTCTGGCTTGGAGGCCCCACAACAACAGCTTACATAGTTACATCAGCTGGTAAGAATAGGCTCACTTTAACTTTTACATCTATTTCTGCATCATGGTCTCTAGGCTACATTTTTTCCCCGGCTTTAGGAGGGCTTATGGCTGAAAAACTTGGAATGCAAACAGTCTTCTACACGGCTTTCATTTTATATTTCCTAGCAGCCCTCACCCTAATATTCATAAAGAGTCAGCATGGACCCGTTAACAAAAAGCAAATGGAAATCGGCTCGCTTCTTAAGTTTCTGAAAACAGCCCACCTCATGGTTCTTTCAGTTTTCTTTGCTTTAACAATGTTCTCTTTAATGATGTTCCGTCCCTTCATACCTCAATTTTTATCTGACGTCTACCATTATGGGGATTTCCAAATAGGCGTTCTAGGCTCTTTCTCCTTTCTAGGCTCAGCGGTTTTAGGCATACTCCTCGGCAGGTTAGGAGACAAAATTGGGAAAAAATATGCACTTTCAATAGCCCTTTTCCTATGCAGCCTTTCCCTAGCCCTTATTATAGGCTCAGGGAACTTCATCATCCTAACAACGGCCTCCTTCATCGCAGGGGCCTCTTACAGCGTATGGTCTTTGATGAACGCCATTTTAGGGCCAATAGCCCCTGAAAACATGAGGGCGAAATGGATATCTATCCCACAGACCATTAGCATGCTAGCCTCCTTTTTAGCTCCCTACATCGGAGGGATAATATATGACTTATCGCCACACTACACTTTTATAATAGCAATAATTGCAACTTCCTCCATAGCCGTATCGGCGGTAACCAAAATATTAAACGACCAGCCTATCTGATTCTAATCCCAAACTAATACAACTAATCGCCATCACCAGACATAAGAATTTATGGCAAATGTTAAATTTGCTATTTAATAAGAATAGTCTGGGTGAGAGTGTGCCTAAAGAGGCTTTGTCTAAAGATGAGGAGACATTGCAGGTTTTGAAGGAGATCAAGGCTTTGCTGGAGCCTAAGCCAGCTCCACCAGCTCCGCCGCCTCCTAAGGGCCTTTTGAATGAGTTCTTAGACTTTTTATCCAAGTACAAGGTTATGGGCATGGCTGTAGCCTTCATCTTAGGCTTTACCTTGGCGCTTTAGTTCAGGCCTTAGTAGAGGACTTAATCATGCCGATAATAACGCTTGTTTTGCCAGGCGTTCAGTGGGAAGCTCTTGCCGTGGGGCCCTTCCGCATAGGCCATTTCATAGGTGCATTAATAACATTCATTATTGTGGCTTTCGTCATCTTCCTAATCGTGAAGATAACTAGAAAATGGGGAATTGAGTAAACGCTTCACTTCTCCCCCATTTTTATGTATACGTCAACGACAAGACTAGAAAAGGCATAAAATGGCTTGGTTCTTTTCCAACGTTTTCCTTTCCCTATTGAACAGTAAATTTTAAATTTTAATTAAAACATACTTTGCATGGCGTTTTAAATGCCAAAAATCGAAGAGATAGAGGGAATAGGTCCGGCTTACGCTAAGAAGCTTGCTGAAGCAGGAATTAAAACCACCGACGATTTGCTTGCTGCCGGTGCAACGCCTAAGGGAAGAGAGGAGCTTGCAGCTAAAACTGGAATATCAAGCAAACTCATTCTTGAATGGGTTAACCTAGCCGACCTCTTCAGAATTAAAGGTATAGGGGAGGAGTATTCAGACCTCCTTGAAGAGGCAGGAGTTGACACTGTAGTTGAACTTGCAAAGAGAGATCCTGAAAACCTCCACGCCAAAATCCTTGAAGTTAACGAGAAAAAGAAGCTTGTAAGAAGGCCGCCTACATTAAAACAGGTTAAAGACTGGGTTGAACAGGCAAAGAAGCTTCCTAGAAAAGTTGAATATTAACAAATTCCACCACCTCTTTTTCTTTTCAATAAAGACGGCTAACCGCATAATAGAACGTCGATTCAAAGTTTTTAAGCAATTGTAAACAATTCTAATGGGACGATAAATATGAAGCTTCCTGAATATGTAACCGTAGAAGAAGTAAAAAGAGTTTGCAGAACTCTAGGCATAAGAGATTGGACCATGTTAAAAAAGCCTGAAGTAACCCTTGAAGAAGCCAAAGTAATTTTGGCAGAGCTGGAAACTGGAGGAATGAATATTTCCCTTGAGAATTTCCGCCGAGGACTAGAAGTAGAGTTGGAACATGGAATTCGCTTTCCAGAGGCAAACGTCACCAACAACCACCCAATTTTAACTGGTAAAATTGTACTAGCCCACTTCAAAGAATCCTTGGATTATTACCAACGATTAGAAGTAGCTGAAATCGAAGGAGACCTTTTGAAAGCAGCAGCAGCCAAGGACTCCTCAAAACTTCTAGTTCTATATAGAAAACTCATAAAAGCAAAATTAGAGCTAAGCCAAGCAGAAGCCCAAACACTTCAAGCCTACACCGCCTGAACAGCCATTATTAGCTCCTTAAGCACATTACTGTATTAACCGAGTAGGCTTCTCTATTGAAAACGCACGGTTTATAGGTTAACCTTAAGCCTAAAGGGTTCACTTTGGGCTTTAAATACTTTTACAACTCCATTATCAGCGTTAACCCCCCACAGGTCTCCTGTTTCTATGAGCCAAAAGGGTTTTCTCAAATTTATGAACCATGAACGCGTTTGCTATTACACCGCTGAAAGCTATTACGGTTTCATCTTCAAAATTGATTATGGTTTCAGGGACGTTCCCACCCTTAAAAACTATTTGGAAATGCCATTGTCCAGTGGTCAAACCCCTTATCTTATGGGAAGACTAATATCTTCTCCACAATTATTCCCGTGTATGGGTTAATCCCCTGCAGTTATTGATATTAGCATCTGGTCACGAGGCTTCCTTTTGCCTTACCTTTGCTCATGTTTGCCACCTGCCCTTGACTGCTGCATTAATGCAATTTTCTGTTGAGGCGAGTATGGATCCCATGTTGAAGAGGCCGTGGGAATAGTAAACTTGCTTTACAGAGTTTGTAACCACCACGTGAGCTCCCTGCTCTTTAAGGTAGGTGTACATCCCTCCTGAAGGACATGTGTCGGCTAAAACTAGCCCTCCAGCCTTTCCTATCATATGGGAGTATCCCATGCGGTCTGCATAGGATTTTGTGGCCTTTGATGTAAAAACCCAAAGCTTAACTTTAGGGTGAACCTTTTTCCCCTCAAGCAGAATTGCAATTTCCTCTATTTCCTGCAATGTGCAGTGGGGACATCCGAAAATTACATAGTCAACCTTTTCCTCGTCCGTCATCCTTAGTTCTTCATAAACATTTTCCACTTCTGAGGGGGTGATTGTTATCTTTTCATCAGGTTTATCTCCTCCGAAAGCCTCCTTAAGCGTCTGAGCTTCAGGCGTTATGCCCACAGCGTGAAACATGGGAACAGCGCCGGAAACTGGAAGTGCATAGGCTATGGAGAGGAGGTTTTGAAGAGATATGCTTTTAGGTAAGTTGGCGAAAACAGGAATTTCATCTCCGACAACCCTGCCAGTATGGTAGGCCATAGCCGCATAGTCTGTCGAAGTGTAATTTTCCAGTTTAAGCTGACTAACGTCGACGAGCACATTTCCAACCCTGTTTTCAGGCAAATGCATTCCATACTCTGGAGTTTTTCCAACAACGGCTGCAGCAATGGCTGAGTGGTCACCCTCCCTATTCGTCATGGCGCCAAAAACCGAGTTGGCAAAAACTTCGCTAACCGATTCAGCCCAAGCTAAATGCTCACCCTTCCTCGCTAGATTTCCGACAAGAAAGTGTTGACAAGTGTAAAAAAGCTTAAACCCAAGCTTCCTCAAAGCTTCATCAATTCTAAGCTGCATCTTCCTAAAAATTTCAGGAACAACCATCTCACGCCAAAACTCAAAGTCAAAACACTGAGGATTCACAGTGGCAAAAACTTTAGCTTTAACTCCTGATTCAGCAAACTCCTCCAACCACTCAACCCCCTCCACCCCCAAAACCCCAAAATTTCCAGCCATATGAGCACTGCTTACAGGTATCAACCTCTCAGCATCATAAAGATCTCCCAAAGCAACCAAAATTTCCATAGCCTTCTCCACACCAGAACCAAATTCCCCCTCAAGCATTCTCTCCTCTTCCCCAGTCAAATACATGCCATACCCCCATACCCCATCATCTTCAACCCAGTTATATATTATTCAAATTTGAAGAAATCAAAACAGATCCAGAAGAAAACACTAATCCAAAAGCTTCAAGGCCAAGTACAAAAAAGTGTTAAGGAAGCAAAAATAAGGCAAATTCCGAAAATAACACACAAATCCATTAGTAAGCCTTTCAAAGCTTACTTTTGAAGCGCAAAAAATCCATAGGCTCAAATCAGAGAGACTGAATTTTAGGCTTAGAAAATGATTGCCTCATATCTTGATGCTTTGAAAAAATCTGCGACTTAAAAAAGAACTTCACAAAACACACCTAAAGCTTTTTTGCATACATGAAACCAGGATGGTTTGGAAGTTTGTTTGAAAAGCTTAAGAACCTTTTAGAGTTAAAGGATATATTTATCAGTAGCAGCAGCGAAGAAACCGCATTTAAATAGCTAAAAGCTTAGTTTCTTGATGGCTTTATTATCAAATTTCTATCGGATGTAGACATTTCCAAAATTTTGTCTGAACCAAAAAGTAGGCGCGGGGTGCGGGATTTGAACCCGCGCGGCCATTGCTGACCACAGGCTTAGCAGGCCTGCCCCCTACCAGGCTAGGGCAACCCCGCCATAATTTTTACCGGTCCCGCATATTTTTAACGTTTCTCTTTCATTGCCTTTCGAGAAGAATAGAAGTGCAACTTTTATACCTGCTGTTCGAGCAAGTTATGCCGGTAAAATTTAGCCCAATTTTATCTAAAGTCATTTGCAAAAATACTAAGAATTTTAATGTTTCTTCGGCAAATCTACGATTGTGGAATAATGGAATATCAAAGGTTTCTAACTCAAGGTTTCAAGCCCTTTAATCCTTTGGAATTAGTTAAGGAAACTGAAAAGATTGTCACCAGGCATGGAAGTGAAGGTTTAGAAAGGAAGTATACTGATTTTTATTCTGTTCCTGTTTATAGAGGTATAGCTACTGGCTATGCTGCTGGATGCTGTTTAAGATGCGTATATTGCTGGAGTAATTGGTCAAGGGATTTTCCTGAGAAGTTTGGTAATTTTTATTCTCCTAGGCAAGTTGCTCAGAATCTGTTTGAGGCTGCTGAAGAAGGAATAGTTTATTCTGATTATTGGAGAAAGCTTATTCCGAAAGTTAATAAGCTTCGCTTGTCTGGATGCGAGCCGACCATAGGAAAGGAGCATTTGTTGGCTGTTCTTAGCTTTGTTAAAGAATCAAAATATCCTCTTTTTATCTTAGAAACAAACGGAATAGTTCTGGGAAGTGATAAGGATTATGTTAAAAGGCTTGGTGAGTTTAAGGATAAGCTTTATGTTAGGGTTTCTTTCAAGGCTGCCACTTCAGAAGGTTTTACTCAAAGAACGGGAGCAATAGGAGGATTCTATGAGCTTCCGTTTAAGGCTTTAAAGTATTTGCTTGATGAAGGAATTTACGCAAGGGCAGCAGCTATGACGGATAGCAGGATAATGTCCAAAAAAGAAAGAGAAATTCTGATTCATAGGCTGGATGAAATCGACCCGAAAGCAAATTATGCAAAAACTTTGGAGGAAGAGGTTATTGATGCATATGATACGACGGTAAAGAGGTTAAAGGCTTTTAGGGATAAAGATTATGCGAAAAGGCTTATGAGAGAATTCTTAGAGAGTAGTTTTAAAGTGTAAGGACTTTTGCCCGCAGGGAACGCCCAGGTCTTGGGTGAGAGATATTCTGACTTCTTAATTAGAGATTAAGTAATACTTTTAAGTTATAGGATGGTTTAAATTCAATTTCCTTGAGAGTGTGTTGTTGAAGAAGCGTAGCTGGATACTGTTCACTGTGGTTGTCTTAATTTGGAGTTCAAATTGGACGTTTATGAAAGTTGGATTAAAATTTGTTAATCCCCTAAATCTCGTCACCCAGAGGATAATTTTAGCCTCAATCTTCATATTGCCCGCCCTACTGTGGAGAAGGAGTCTTCTTCCAAAAAGTGGCGAGGTGTGGTTTAAGGCAATTTTCCTCAGTTTAATAAATGCCGTGGGCATGACCTTTTCCAACGTTGGTTTAATGTTTGAGACAACTGGGCTTAGCTCAATATTGACTTACACTCAACCAATATTTGTTTTCTGTTTGGCTGTTCCTCTCTTAGGCGAGAAAGCAAGTTTAGCTAAGGTTTTAGGGGTTATACTCAGCTTTCTAGGCATAGCTACACTTTATGCGGATAAACTCTATTCTCCATCAAGCTCTCCTGAAGCATTATTATTCCTGATTTCAGGGGCATTTCTATGGGCTGTTACAATAGTTTATTATAAAAAATTTTTAGGCAGTTTAGACCCATTTATCGTTAACGCAATCCAGTTTATCTTCGGCTCAGTTTTCCTTCTAGCAATCGCCCTAATGCTTGGAGGAGTTAACTTCAGTTCAGCTCCAATTTACATTTTCTCTCTACTTTACATGTCAATACTTGGAAGTGTAATAGCTATGACAATTTATCTGCTCCTTGTAAAAGAGGAGGAAACCGTAATAGTCTCCACTTCAAGCCTCATGGTTCCAGCTTTAGCCCTTATTTTCGGATGGTTTTTCCTGAAAGAAACTATGGAGTTCTACTCCATTCTAGGCTTTCTACTAATACTATTCGGAGTTTACATTGTGAACAAATATCATTGAAAGAGCCCTTTAAACCGCATTGTGAAAACATAAGCATGTTGAGATCTACAACTTTAAGGGCGCCTAGGATAAGGGCGTATAAAAGCTTTAAGAGATTCACATGATATTCGCTCATTTTAAAAGGGTTTTAGGCTTTTCTTCAGAAAACGTAAATAGGGCTTCAGCGAACATTAGAAAAAGTATGTGAAACAGTGAAGAACATGAAGATAGCAGTTTTTGTCGAGTACCTTCCCCCGAAAATGGGAAGTGACAGGAGAATCTTTGAACTTATGAAGAGGTTGTCGAAGCTTTATGAAATACATTTCATAGTGCTTCCTCCGATTCGGTTTTTGATGGGGGCTGTGAAAGATTACGTGAGAAGGCCGCATAGGCATGGAGAGAACCCCAAGGTTTATGAGGGGATAGCTGGACATTACACTTTAATCCCGTCTTTTTTGGCCAATTTGTGGCAATCGTCAATTTTGCTGGCTTACTTTTTAACAGTGCCCTTGCTTCTTTTAAAAGCAATAAAGATTTTAGCAGGGTTAAAGCCTGAAGTTATAGTGGTTAACTATCCAAGCCCTTATACTGGACTTGTTGGATTTACAGCTGCAAAGCTTTTTAGAAAGCCTGTGATGGTGGATTTCAGCGATCTTATAGCTCAGTACACTGCAAATATACTTAACTTAAAAAGGGGCTGTTTTAAAGCTAGAATGCTTATCCACATGCAAAGTCAAATTGTAAAAAATTCTGAATTTATAGTTGCACCTACAAACTTCATTAAAAATTATGCTTTGGCCCAAGGCGTTTCAGATAAAAAGGTTCGGCTTATTCCAAACGGGGTAGACGCTGAACTCTTCAATTCTGAAAAGTATGATGGTGAAAGTGAGAAAAAAAAGTTGGGACTTTGCAGAGAAAGAACTTGCCTTTACTTTGGAAGGTTAGATGCATGGGCAGGCGTAAACATGATATCAAAACTTTGCAGGGCAGCCTCAGAGAGGAAAATGGATTTGAAATTCGTTTTAGTGGGAAGCGGAGAGCAACAAAAAATAATTTGGAAAGGCAACGTTATCCATTTAGGAGAACATCCCTACGAAAAAATGCCTGAAATAATAGCCGCAGCCGACTGCATTCTCGTTCCATTCCCTCAAAACGAAGTTTCCCATGGAGCAAGCCCCCTAAAGCTCTTTGAAGGAATGGCTATGGAAAAGCCGGTAATTGCAAGCAGGGTAAGCGGAATTGAAGAGGTTATCTCAGACGGAGAAAACGGTTATCTGGCAGATCCCCAAAACGTAGAGGACTGGATTTTAAAAATTGAAAAAGTATTTAAATCCAGGAATAAAGCCATAGATGTGGGAAAGAAAGCGAGGAAAACTGTGGAAAAAAATTTTAACTGGAGCTTCCTTGCAAAACAATTTGAAGAAGCCTTAACTAAACTAGTTTTAAAGAATTAATATATACGCTTATGTGGTGAACATGCATATAACACAAGTGGCTCCACGTTTTCCTCCAGCCATAGGAGGGGTGGAAGAACATGTTTACAGGATATCCCTTGAACTCGCAAAAAGGGGACATAAAATTACAGTTATCACCTCAAATGAATTTGACAGTGAAAAACTCTTAGGGGATGAAGGGGAAGCAAATGGAATAAGAGTTCAAAGGTTTCCACTGTTTTTTCCAAAATTTTTCAGGGAATGCTGGCTTTCTCCCACCATGCTTAAAAGTTATAAAAATTTTAAAACAGACGTTGTCCACGTCCATGGATACAGGTGTTTAAACTCATTCATTGCTTTATTGATGGCGCGTTTTAAAGGAACACCAAAAGTTTTCACGCCTCACGGAATCTACCCACCCCGATCCAGGGCGGACGCCTTATTTAAAAAAACTTTTGACATTTTTTTAGGCCGCCTAATGTTAAAAATTTCTGATAGAATAATAGCCCTAACAGAACACAATAAAAGGCTGCTCTTACAAATGGGAGCCCATGAAGAAAAAATAAGCATATTGCCAAACGGTATAAGCCTTGAAGAATTTAAAGCCATCAGAAGGAAAAACTATAAGACATTAAAGGATAAGTATGGCAGTCCACTCCTCCTATATGTAGGAAGAATCGACTGGAATAAACGATTAGAGAAAATAGTTGAGGCTATGCCTCTTATTCTAAAAAATTTTCCATCAGCAAAGTTAATGATAGTGGGGCCTGACTATGCAAACCATGCGGATCAACTAAAAAGGCTTGGAAGAAAGCTTGGAGTAGATCCGGCCCTAATCATAACAGGAGCTGTTCCTAGAGAAAAACTGCTATCCTTTTATTCAATAGCTGACGTATTCATTTTACCATCATTATACGAGGGGTTTGGAATAAGCTTGCTAGAGGCGATGATGAGCCAGGTGCCTGTTGTGGCATCACCTTTCGGAGGTCCAGGCGACATCCTAACCCACAGGGTCAATGCCTGGTTGTTAAATGGAGAGGATGAAACAGAAATATTTGAAGCTGTCAACTCAATCCTCTCAGACGGGAATTTAAGAGAAACAATAGTTCAAAACGCTCTTAAACTTGTTAAAAGCAGATATACATGGGAAAAAATAGTTGACGAACTAGAATTAATATATATACAAGTAGTTAGAAAGAAATCTAAAGGGAAGGCTTCCTTTTAAAAGATAAAAGCCCCTTAACCTTATTCAAGGTATCTGAGGTATACCTTAACCGTGTTGTTGGTTAAGCTTGAATCCCCCTCTTTTTTAGCCTGTTTTTTGTTTTTGCTTGTAATAGTTTATTGGGTGTGATATTCTCCTGCAGAGCTGGTCTGGATCTACGCAGACTCCATGGGTTTTAAGGGTTTCACACCTTGGCGAAGTGTAACGAGTTCTGGATCCTCTCTCCCCTGCTATGTGCTCAACTTGGTAGCGTGTCAACCGCTCGTTGAAGTCTGAAGAGGTTTTAAAGAGGTCTATTACGTTTTCCGTTGGCATTCCTATGTTTATTAGGAAGGCTGTTAATGTGAACCTTCCTATGTGGGATATGTGGCGTCCTGAGGCTGCTGCCTTGTAAAGGGCGTTTATGCATGGTGGGAAAGCCTCCCTAATCACGGTTTTTGGCATGCCTTCCATTTCTGTTTCGCTGATCTTTCCCACGGTTAGCCTTCTAAGTTTTTCAGCTGTTTCCAGCATTTTCTGGGGTAGTTGTAAGCCTTTCACTTCTAACCTTTTTTCTATATGTCTTCGAACTTCTTCGCTTAGAAGCCTGGCTGTTTCATTTTTTGTGAGGTAGACTTTTCCGTTTTTTAGGGTGCGGTTAACAAGCTTCCAGTTTTTATCTCTGAGGTTTGCTGTGTTTTTGAGGTAGTATGGGAAGTGGAGTTTAAAATCGTATGGCTTCTCCTCAGCTTCTACTGTTTCAATTTTCCATTGAAAGTTTTTTGCCAATGCTAGAATTTTCTCTTTAGCCTCAAATCTCATTTCGTTGTAGGCTTGTTTTGCCTCTGCTAGTGCGTATCTTCTCTTTATAAAGGGGTTTTCTGTGGCTGCTGCTAGGATTATGGCTGTTGGAAAGGATAGGATTTCTATTTCTTCATTTTGAGTTTTTCTGGTTACTATGGCGTAGAGGATTGCCTCCTCCACCCTTTCATTTGCCCGTTCTAGAATTTTCGAGTATTCAGGGTTTACGAGGTCTTCAATTTTTAAGTCTAGCATTTTCACATGTTCTGCTGCTTCTTTTAGGAATGGGTACTTTGCCAAGTCGTTTTTGGTGAACTTCACCGTTAAAGTTTGCATTTTTCCACTTATGCTGTTTCAATTCTTGGGGCTAGGTAGAAGACAAGCTTTCCTCCCTTTGCCTGCTGGAAATCCAGCTTTATAGGCATGTCTGTGGAGAACTCTAATGTTGCAATGTCTGATGTTGCAGATGAAGCCTTAACAATTTGTGAAAGGTAGCTTAGGCTGAAAGTAGCTTTTGAGGGTTCTCTAGCCTCCAGCTCCAGTAGGGCGTCGCTTCCCCTTTTAATCTCTATTGTTGCTCCCATAAGGTCGCCTGCAGCCTGAAAAACGAGTTTCTCTGCATCTGCCTCTAATCGAACATGATCGCTTACAAGTTCAGCGTCTTCTATGGCTTGGCGCAGCCCATCTGTTGTTGCCTTAACCGTAACGTTGAAAGTTATTTTCGGCGTGGGAACCTCCTCCTCAGACGCCTCAAGGGTTGGCATTGTAAAGTTACGCGTATACTTTCCAGTTATCTTAACCTGTAAACGTCCTGTTTTCTCGTCTAGGGCAAGCTCAACAACCTCGTCCTTTCCAGCCCTCTTCAAAAGCTTCAGAAGTTCACCTATGTTAATGCAGATTTTGGTAGGTTCAGAACAGAAGTATTCGTCGAAAACATTTTTCGGCCATTCAAAGTCCACCATGGCTACACGTGACGGATCCATAGCCCTAAGCTTTAAGCTTTCAGGCGTTACCTGAAATGTAGCCTCATCAACGAGTATTGATATGGCTGTAGCCATATCCCTTAAAAGCCTAGCGTCTGAAACTTTAAGCTTAAACACTTTCATCCCCTTTTATTGGGTTATGCTTTAACGTTATAAAACTTTACATACTTAAGGGTGACGCATTAGGCCATAGAATGTTTAAGAATATTCTCTGAAGGTGTATGCACACTTTGTGCAGCGTAAGAACTGGGTTGACGACTCGTCTGCCCCCCTGGTTTGAACCTGCCAAACATATGCCAAATTGTTTCCGCATTTTGGACATTCAACGCGTACTGTTGGAAGCGTCCTAAGCTTTTGTTCCTCCTTGCCAATCACCGCTACCAGACGTTGAGGGTTAGGTTG
Organism: Bathyarchaeia archaeon; assembly: GCA_038871175.1. Taxonomy (GTDB): domain Archaea; phylum Thermoproteota; class Bathyarchaeia; order Bathyarchaeales; family Bathycorpusculaceae; genus JAVZIQ01. Next base: position 31,571 of record JAVZIQ010000003.1, read on the forward strand.
GATGACCCTTGCAACTTTCGGAGCAGCCTCTTCGCTTACCATTTCCTTTTTGTACCCGCACTTGGGACATGTAAGGGTCAATGTTTCCTTCTTTGTCTTCCCCTTTTTAGGCACGAGGCGTGTTCCACACTTTGGACAAAATTCCATTATGATTAACTCCGGCTTCCGTTTGTTTTCCCATGTATTGGTGTCTTTTAAACTTTTCTTGCTGCAAATTAAGATTTACTGTTAACAGCGCTAAGGCCTGAAGCAACTATGTGAGCCACGCGTAGGGCTTCAGGCAAATTGCTTCTAGTTGATGTTAAATTAAGAATTTTCCGCGCATCATCCTCTGAAATTCCAGCTATCTGCATAAAAACCCTCTCCTCTTTTCCTTTAACAGGCACTTCATATATTTCTCCAGCGTTTAGAACAGCCTCCCATCTTTTATGGCTTCTTGGAAGCCTTCCTATAGCTTCTCGGATCTCATCAAGGTTTGGCTTTTCCCGAGTTACAGCTATTACAGGAAGCCCTGTTTTAGAGTTAAGCCTTTTTATATCCACCACATTGAAGCCTGCAAATGTTATTCCATTAAGCATTATAACCCTTAACTGCTTATAATGGGGAGAACCTACAATCATAGAGGAAATTTTCTCTGTGGCTTCAAAGCCGTCAACCCTTATTTTCGTATGCATAACCCCGTCAAGCCAGTATCCCCCGCGGAAAACAACTCCTACAACAGGAACCAACCTCCGCGTATGAGGCTTAAAAACTCCGTCGTCAACCCCTAAAACCCGAATTTCAGGTTTAATCACACGAAACTTCATGGAAACCAAAATTAACCCTCAACATTACTGAAACATAAAGCCCTATTATAATTTACCGAAAAGCTTGAAGCCTAAATAAAATTTCAAGGCATATTTTTAACAGGCAGAAATGACAATTTTATAGCCACAGACTTAAAGCGGAAGGCGGTGATGGAAAACGAACCTACTCATCCACAACGGCACCATAATTACCATGAGGGAAGGCGAAGTCATAAGAGAAGGGGCTGTAGTCGTTGAAAACGGGGTTATAGTAGACGTTGGGAAAAACAGCATACTGCTAGGAAAGTATTCAGAAGGCTACGAAAGGATAGATGTTAAAGGAAAAGTTGTAATTCCAGGGCTTGTCAACACCCATCAACATGCAGCCATGAGCCTTTTAAGAGGCTACGCTGATGATTTACCCCTACAAGAATGGCTTGAAAAATGGATATGGCCAATTGAGAGGCTTATGACAGCCCATGATGTTTATGTGGGAGCGCTCCTAACAGCAGTTGAATCAATACTGGGGGGCACAACAACTGTTAACACCATGTACCATTACATGCCTGAATATAACGAGGCTAAAGCCTTGGCTGAAGCTGGGCTTAGAGGCGTTGTTGGACACGTTTGTTTTTCATGGAGAAAAGAAGAGGATAGAAAAGCCTTAGAGGATTTAGCTAAAAACTGGCATAACAGGGCAGGCGGCTTAATCCGCGTAAGCGTGGATCCCCATTCGCCTTACACCGTTGACCCTGAATACATGAAGGAATTGAAAGCCTTACGCATGGAGCTTAATGAAAAGTATGGTGGCAAAAAGGCTCCAGTTACATGGCATATACACGCTGCCGAAACAAGCGATGAGCCTGAAAAAATTCGGAAAGCCTTCGGAATTAAATTAGAGGGAGGTATAATGGAGTATCTGGATTCTTTAGGCGTCCTAGACAAGCATGTGGTAGCCGCCCACTGTGTAGACTTAACGGAAAGGGATATAGCCGTCATAAGGGATAGGGAGGTTAAGGTCTCCCATAACCCTGTTTCAAATCTTAAGCTTGCCTCAGGAATAAGCCCTGTTCCGAAAATGGTTAAGCATGGAGTAGCGGTTTCCCTTGGCACAGACAGCCCATGCTCCAACAACTCCGCTGACATGTTTGAAGTTATGAAGTTCGCGGCTTTGCTGCATAAAGGGGTGAACAGGGATCCAACATCCATGTCTGCTGAGAAGATTTTAGAGATGGCAACCTTGGACGGGGCTAAGGCTCTTTCCTGGGATAGTGAAATAGGCTCAATAACTGTTGGGAAGAGGGCTGACTTGGCCATAGTTGACTTTGCAAAGCCTCATCTGCGGCCAATACATAATGAAGTGAGCCACATGGTTTACGCAGCCAGATCCTCAGACGTTAATACAGTTATTGTTGATGGGGAAATAATTATGGAGGATGGGAGGCTTACAAATTTAAAGGTTGAGAAAGTTATGGAAATGGCTGAAAAGGCTAAAAACCGCCTTTTAGAGAGGATTAGACGTAATGTTAAATAGTTAAAAGCGTGACGGCATATTTGAGGTGAACGCTATTGGAGAAATTCAGGGTTAAGGACGAAAGTTTAGCTTCAATGGGAAATCTTCAGTTTGAATGGGCTTCTAAACACATGCCTGTTCTAAGACAGATAAAGAATAGGTTTGGAGAGGAGAAGCCTTTAAAAGGCGTGATGGTTGGAGCCTGCTTACACGTGACTAAGGAAACAGCTGTACTTGTAGACGTTTTCCTAGCTGGAGGGGCTGAGGTTGCTTTATGCGGTTCAAACCCCCTATCCACCCAGGATGATGTGGCTGCGGCTTTGGCTGAGAGGGGGGTTCATGTTTATGCTTGGAGGGGACAGACAAAAGAGGAATATTACTGGTGTATTGAAAGGGTTTTAGACTATAAACCTCAAATAACACTTGACGATGGAGCAGACTTGGTCAGCACAATTCACAGTCAAAGAAGAGAGGTTTTGCCAAATGTTAAGGGAGGAACAGAGGAAACAACAACGGGTGTTTTGAGAATTAAAACCATGGAAAGGGCTGGCATGCTTAAATACCCCATTATAGCTGTTAATGATGCAACCACGAAATACCTTTTTGATAACCGTTATGGAACAGGGCAAAGCACAATTGACGGAATTCTTAGAGCTGCAAACATACTGCTGGCTGGGAAAAACTTTGTTGTTTGCGGTTACGGATGGTGTGGAAGAGGCGTAGCCATGAGGGCCAGGGGGATGGGGGCAAACGTCATAATCACCGAGGTAAACCCCTTAAGGGCGCTTGAGGCTTCTATGGAAGGATTTCAAGTGATGCCCATGGAAGAAGCAGCCTGTATAGGCGACATTTTCCTCACCGCAACAGGAGACATAAATGTGATAAGGGGGGAGCACATGCAGAAAATGAAGGATGGAGCTATATTGGCGAACAGCGGCCACTTCAACGTTGAAATATGCCTAAAAGACCTTGAAAGGCTTGCAGCCTCCAAAAGAATGGTTAGGTTAAACCTTGAAGAGTTCACGTTAAAAGATGGTAGAAGATTGTATCTTCTTGCTGAGGGAAGGCTTGTAAACCTTGCAGCTGCAGAGGGCCATCCCCCTGAGGTTATGGACATGTCATTTTCAAACCAGGCCTTAAGCGTGGAACATCTCGTTAAAAGGGAAAAATTGCCTGCGAAAGTCTACCCTGTGCCAAAGGAGATAGATGAAAAAGTGGCGGAAATGAAGCTTAAAGCCATGGGAATAAAAATAGACACTTTAACAGAGGAGCAGAAAAAATACTTGGCCACATGGGAGATGGGGACAACATAGGTTCAACACGGCATTAAGCCCTAACCCATGATAAACTTTAAAAGCTTGTAGAGGATATAACATTGGCTTTGTATGGTGATTGGTGAATGGTTAGTAAGGATCAGGCAATTGGAGGGCTAATATTCATAATATGCGTGGTTGTGGGAATACTCTACACGGTTGGGCTTTTCCTCTTCGGAGGCCCCTCAGGCTGGGGTGTTGCCTTCTGGCTTGTAGCGGTTCCAGTGTTCCTAGCCTTCATAGCAGTGATGGTTATAGGTGCATGGATAGGCTGGACTATGGCTACAACTCCACCTCCAAAGCCCATAGAAGAAATAACAAGCGAAATAGAAGAAGAGAAGAAGGAAGAAACCTCCAAAGAAACGGCTGAGGAGAAAAAGGAATAAGCAGGGAAGGTTTAAAAGGATCCTCCGCTTAATCCTCTTAGGATTTAGGATAGGCTGATGCCGAGAAAGTAGTTCTAGCTGTAATTCTAAAATGTTTAAGGCATGGTTTAGGGAGATGCTAGTTTTTTAAGGTCTTCCTCACCTTCCGAGTAGCCTGAGGCTATTAAAATGTCTCCCACCCGTATTTTTGTTTCAGGCTTAGGTCTGATGCAAACGTCTCCCCTTTTAATTGCTAGAATCCACATGCCTGTTTCCTCTGGCACGCGTGCATCACGCAGAGTCTTGTTTACAAGTGGGGATTTCTCAGTTACAGGGGTGTACGTGATTGTTTCTTCTGCCTCTTTTATGGCGAGCTTTAAAACCTGATGAGGCTCTATTCCTCTAAGGACGACTTCTGCTATTTCAGCTGCAGCGTCAGCTATTTTCTCAGTTACAACTCCAAGCCTTATAAGTCCAAGGAATCCCTTAGCCTCTTCCTTTTTAAATCCGCTTGAAAGAACAAGGAGTTCAAACTCTGTGTGGAGTTTATCAACATGTTCTTCAAGTCTCTGAACCTCTTCAGCCAGATCCCTGTTGTTTATAAGAAGCGATGAATAGGCTAAGTCCATCATAAGCTCACATGTATCTTTAAGCTCCACAAACTTTTCAACTATATCCTCAAACTTGCGCATACCCTTCTTAGGGGACATTTTAATCCTCCAGTTTAGCCCTCCTTCCCTCGCTGAGCTCCCTAAGCTCATTCAAGCCTTTAGAAGGGCCTCGGGCAATTAAAACATCTCCAGCTCTAATCTGCTCATTTTCCTTTGGGTTAATCAGCCATTCTCCATTTCGAAGTATGGCGATTATGTCAACCCCTATTCTTGGAGCCAATTTAAGCTCTCCAATGTTTTTCCCCACGAGAAAAGAGTTTTCCCCAACCTTAGCCTTGGTTAAGCGTTCTTCTACCCTCTCGAAAATTTCACCCACTATGGGATGTACTCCAATATTCTGTGTAACTATTGCAGCAATATCCGCAGCAGCATCTGAAATTTTATCCGCCGCGGAAGCCACTGCAGAAACACCTACCAGAGCCTCAGCGTCTTCAGCGTCCCGCGCCGCCACCATGACGGTCATGTCAAGGAGATAAGCAAGCATGTCAACACGCTTTTCAAGTTCCAGAACATCTTCAGCTAACTCTTTATCATTGAACAAAGCAGCTGAATAAGCCAAGTCAATCATAAGCTCTGAAAGGTTTTTCATTTCCAGCAGGAGCTCCCTCACAGATACAGGCTTATACTCAACCTTCTCAAACAGAGGCATAGTAGTACTGGCGCTCCAACAAAATATTAAACAACAAATATTTTAACCCTATCTCCAAAAATCCCACAACACCTTCAAACAACGTCGCCTGATTGAAGCGGCTCGTATCCTAAAGGAAAATAGACTTAAACGAGCTTATGACTAAAGGGCCAAGAGTATCAGTGAGGGCTTAACTAAAGTAGACAAGGGAGAAGCCAGCCACTTTTAGTCAAAATTATGCAAGCAAGAAGCTTGGCCCTAAGAAGAAACCCGCACACCTATTGCCTAAGCGAAAACCTCAATTTAAATTATGGAACCATAAAAACACCCGAAAAAGAAAACGGTCTAAAATAGGTGCGCAACATTCAAACCCAAAACATAGGCGCCGGGAGTGGGATTTGAACCCACGCGGCCCAAACGGGCCACAGGCTCTCAAGGCCTGCGCATTATCCACTCTGCCATCCCGGCTTAACGCTATTTTAAACTTTCTAACTTAAATCTTTAGTCTTGAAAAATTGGAAGATGGAAATTGTATAAAGGTTTTCGTGTTAAAGGCCTTGAATATTCTGCTAATTCATTTGCTGTTTTAGCTTAAGCTTTGAAGCTTTTTGCTATTTTTACCGCCCATTCTTTTGCTTTCCCTATGTCGGTTTTATCTATTGTTTTTCCTAAAAATCTTATTCTTCCCCCGAAAACCTCGATATCTACTGGTTTAAGTTTCGGGTTCTTTCGCAGGATTGGATCTATGTATTTTCTTATGGCCTCGTCTTTAGGTTCAAGGGATGAAAGGAATACCGCCACTTTCCTCTCTCCAAATTCCCTCTCCAGAAACTTGCGACCATCACCATGCATTCTCTGCATTCTCACCCCGCTGCCTACGATTAAGCTTTGGTATTGTGTAAGGTCCGGATTACTATTCCTTTTAAGGTCAACGACATCCACCTGCAAATTGTTGTCTCTCAAAACAGAAGCAATTGCCTTCGCATACTCTTCAGTTGTGCCTCCCTTTGTGGAATAGGCAACTAAAACTTTACCCCTTGCCATATCATACGCCAAAACAGATTAACTTTTAGTCTCTTTATTTTTATTACGCACAGAGTTTTATAAGCCTTTCAGAAAGCGTTTTCTAAAGGAGATTTTGCACCTGAAAGCACAAGTTTTTCTAAATTCTGTCAATCCCTAAGGATTTACTTTGTGAACTAAATGAAAGGATAAACCTTGCCGAAAAGCTTGAAAATCTCCTCTGTGCCTAAAGCTTATGGCGTGCTGTTTAGTCTCAACTTTGCCCCGCGTGATAGTTGAGACTATTCTCAACCCTTAAGTAAGGCAAATTTTAGTTACATTTATTACGTTTGCAGAGATTAATTCAGAGACGTTATAGAAAACATTGAGCTGGAGGCATTTGATGAGTATAATAGCTATTACGAACATAGGTAAAATTGTTTCTGGAGATTTAGATGAAGGAGTTTTGGAGGGAAAAAATACCATAATTATTCATGATGGGAAAATAGCTGAAATTAAACGAACAAACATTGTGGATATTAGCCACGTAGATGTTGTGGTGGATGCTAATGGAATGACGGTTATGCCGGGTTTAATAGACACTCACATACATCCAGCCATTGGAGACTGGGCGCCGACGTTTAACGCAGTGGGATACTGTGGAAGTATGCTTCGGAGCGGGACAACCACGGCTATTTCACAAGGAGAGTACGGCGTTCAAGGACGCCCACAAGATCCAACAGGAATTAAAGCTCTAGCTTTGCTTGCAAAAAAGACTTTTGACAACTTTAAGCCTGGAGGTGTTAGAGTTTATGGGGGCGCCCTCATACTTCATCCAGCCTTTTTGGAGAAAGATTTCAGAGAATTGAAAAATGAGGGTATATGGCTAACAGCAGAGATTGGGGCTACACATAGGGAAATCAGAAGTTTGATGCCTGTTATAGAATTAGCTAAAAAGTACGAGATGAAGGTTATGATGCATATGGGAGGAAGATCCATACCGGATTCTATGACGGTTACAGCTCAAGACGTTATGCAAGTGGAACCTGACGTTGTTTCTCATATTAATGGAGGGCCAACTTCACCTTCTCTGAAGGACATAAAAACCCTACTTACAGAAACCGAGCTAACCCTTGAAGTTGCTTATAATGGCAATCCGAAAACGCTTATAGAAACGGTGAAGTTGGCAAAGGGTGAAGGCGCACTCAACAGAATAATTACTGGAAGTGACTCGCCCACAGAGACTGCAAGTTTGGGCACCAGCGCAATGATGAGAACGGTGATTTTCATTTCCTCAGTAGCGGAAATCCCAGGGGAACAAGCTGTAGCCATGGCGACAGGTAATGCAGCTCAAGCTTTAGAATTGAAGGAAGGGAAGATAAAAGAAGGATGGACTGCGAATTTATTAGTAGTGGATGCTCCGGAGGGTTCTGTCGGAGGAGACGCCCTCAAAGCTATTGAGTCAGGAGATTTACCAGGAATAGCATTCATAATAGCTGAAGGAAAAATCATAACACCACCTCCCATGGTAGTTCCATCACCACGTAGAGGCGTACGCATTTATACACAACAAAACCCATACAAACTAAATTCTTTTTCAAATGTTTGAGGGAGAAGCATAGGATCTACTTCCCACAGAGAAAGGAGAAAGGAGGTGAAAAATTTTCAGCTCCCCTACGCTTCTCTTTCCCCTCTCACATTTTATAAGTATCACAATCTAAATAAACTATTCTATTAAAATAGATAGAGATTTTAGCTTAACATGGAGGCTTGACTTATTTAGTGATCTTTCTACACAAATGAGATTTCCGGGATTTTCAGTCAGAAAATTTAAGGTTTCAATCTATCAAACACTTGGCTGAAGAAGGAACAGCTATCTCGTTGAGAAAGTGATGTCATATCTGGGCTGTCAAATGATGGTCGAGGCGTCTTTTTCAGTTTTCGAAATTTTGGTTTTTTAAAGAATCTTGATGGTAGTCTTAGAATTTTAGGGATAAACTTTGCGTTTTGCATACGTATTATCGTGGCTTTGGGGAAAGTGTAAGAGTAAAACTGTATATAATCATGTTATGCGAGGTTATTGTGTGAGAGTGATGTCGACAGGCTTTGAGAAGATCGGGAGGGATTTGCAACTTCAAGATCATTGGATTAGAAGATTTGTAGCCTTTATAATCGATGAAATAATTATAAGCCTTTGCATTTTAATCTTGGTTGGAATTATTGCAACGCCCTTAACCATATTTGGGTTTTTGGATGGTTTTCCTTGGTATTTATTTGATTTTTTCCCTTTCTCATTGTTTTTAGGCGTTTTAAGCCTCTTTTACTTCGCTTTTTTGAAACTTTTTATGAAGCTACATTTGGCAAGAGGATAATGAACTTGAAAGCTGCAAGGCTTAATGGAGAAAGAATCCCTTTAAATTTGGCTTTCATCAGAAACCTAAGTAAGGTTCAATGGTTTCTTGCGCTCATAGACACGGCTATTGGCTTAGCAACTCCAGGCGACCCCCATCAAAAGGTTTCTGACCGCTACGCAGGAACAACAGTTATTTCAACAGGATTTTCTCCCTTCGCAAGCCTAGCTTCAAAGAAATCAACTTTAAAATTCTGCTCTAACTGCAGAAGAAAACTGCCTGAAAAAGCATTCTACTGCCCCTATTGTGGAAAACCCTTAATTGAAAACGTGGGCTGAAATGATTCGCGCGTGAAGGCTTCAACGCTAGCTTTAGCTTATCAACTAACCTTTTAAATTGAGAAGGGTTTAAGTCTGCTTATGGCTTTTCTGCTGTAGCAAATCTTTCCCTTTTGTTATTTTATCTTTATTGTTGCTAGGATGGTGGCTCTTAGGATCAGGGTGAAACCTATAAGCATTAAAATTGCAGACCAAAAGACAAACCATTCGGTTATTTTCGCCGTTTCATTAAGGAAAACGCCTATAATAAAGCTTGCTCCAAGCCAGAAAACAACGTTTGATGCAGTTTCAGCTTTTTTGCTTAAAGGCGAGTGGACAAAAAATCTTAGAATTAAAATGGCAATTTCAAATATGCCCCAAACTAAGCTGAATTGTACTGCAGCGGTGTATAGTGTTAAATGTTTCCATGGATTTGCCGGTGCAGGCATAAAAATGTTTGTGTTAGGCACATTTACCATTTTAAAGTCTTTAAAAAAGGCTATAATTTTTTCAAAAAGGTCAGGTGTAGCCATAAAAATAATTCCAACCAGGATGAAGAAGAAACCTGCCGAAACAGCGTTTATAAGGCCTTCTCGATATTTGGGTTTAGGGGTTTCATTGGCTTCACTCAAATTTATATTCCTCCACAGCTCTATTCTGCGCTTATGTCATATAACATTTCTTTATCGAAGACTTTTGTACATGCTTTAAATACTTGATATCACAATAATGGGTTAAGGGATCCATATGCCTTATTGTTTTAAGTGTGGAGCTGAAGTGGAGGAGGACATGGCCTTCTGTCCAAAATGTGGGGCTTCCTTGAAAGTTGGGCAGCCTCCAGCTGAAGCTAAGCCTAAAGTAACGCCAAAAGATGAGAAGGCTGAGAAACATGAGAAGGAGGAGAAAGGGGAGAAAACTGAAAAACGTGAAAAGCGGGAGATTTCATTCCTAGGGCCTTTAATAGGCGGCTTAATACTTATATTTTTAGGGTTAATGTCTTACCTTCAAGTAGTTGGATTCGTTGACAGAAGACTTGTGGGAGCTTTGTTCCTCGTTTTGATAGGAGTGATAATTATAGTTTTGGCGTTTGCAGCTTGGAGGAGACATCCTAAAACCTAGAGGAACCATCCGAAGAAAAGCCTATAAAGCCTATGCTCTAAAAGCGTTAAAGTGTTGCATCTTCCGATAACGCGGAAGTAGTTTTTACCAGCTGCTTCAATTAGGTCTCCGATGTCATATCTTGGAAATAGACATGAGGAGATTACTAGTCTACCCCACTCTCCTCTTTTAAGCTCGCATAACATCTTCGTTTCACCGCCCAATACAACTTCGAAGAAGTACTTGTCATAGTTCGGCGTCACATATGGCAATTCGTCAAGTTGCTGAGCGAAAACCCCTTCTGTTGCGCTGTAAATCTCAACCACCGAAACATTCCCAAAGTATTTCCTGAGAATAGGCGCATATTTAAAATGGATTTTCCGAACGCTTGTGCAGAACAACGCGTGAAATTTCCAAATCTCTTTAGGCTTCTTTCCATGTTTTTTCTTGATGTATCTTGCAAAGGCCAATATGACGGGCGTGACACCCATGGCGGCGGTCACATTCTCTTCTAAAGCTCTCTGATAAACCAGTTCAAATCTTCTCTCCCAATCAGCCCTTGCAATTCCTGAGCCTAAAGCGTCTATTTCCTCTTGCGGAGGCCAAAGCCCACCTTTTTCAAGCGTTGGGTTAATCTTAGCATAGGTTCCGGAACTATATCCGTAGGTTATCTTTTTGTCTCCAACAATCATTGTGTGAACTTGGGATGGAAAATTAAGGTTAAGAATTTTCCCCATGAGAATTTCATAGTCCTTTTTTCTAAAGGCATAATTCACCAAAGCCCTTGCCCCACAAGTCAAAATCTGATTTAAATGTGTTCTCGTTGCGGGAATAACCTTTGCAGGGCCAGTTGACCCCCTAGTCATAACCCAGCAGAAAAGCGGTTCAGGGAGAATAGCGCTGAAATCACCCTTCTGAACCTCAATCAAATAAGGATTAAGTTCTCTATAACCTATTATGAGAAATCTGGCTCTAAAATCCTCAACCCCTTCAACCTCTGAAGCGCGGCAGCTTTTTCCATAACGAGTTTTACAGTATCCCTTGACAAGTTCTAAGAGAACCCGCCTCTGAAACTCCAAAGGATTCCTTAAAGATTCATACCAAGAACCTATTATAGGCTGAAATACGCCTACATCAGGCTTATCAGATAACATCAATGCCCCACAATGATCTACACAACTTCACTTATATCCTTCACCTTCCAAAAAGACTTTTAAAAACCATCACATATCCAAGTCAGCATGCAAAGCCATAAAAATTAATTTGGAAAAGCCAAACACAGGGCAGAAATTAACCTATAACTTATCCTTCCCTGATGAAAGCTTAACCAGCTAATTTCAGCCTTTAAAAATCCAACCTTATTGCATACATAAGAAAAATTCATAGCTTGTAATTTATAGGCTTCAAGTCGCCTCTAAAATTTAAATTATGTTCTGCCATCTGTTAGGACAGTGTTAAAAGGGTAGGTTGTTAAAGGCTTTACGTCGATTTGGGTTTATACTTTTAAATTTTAGCATGGTTTCCACGTTTGGATATTTTTGTAAGAATTATCACAGCTGTTGCATGAGAACATCTGCCTTTCCTTGCAAATCCAGGACAGCTACAGGTTACTCTGCCTTCGTGGGTTTGAACAACAGTGTACGTTCCATGATCCCCTACGACGTTAAACCGCTCATGGTTAAGGCGTTCTACTCTTCCACTTTCAACAAGTTTACGTGCCTTATCGATCATCCTATCAATAGGCAATACGCAAACCCTCAACTAACTAAAAATAACCAATTTATAAAACAATTTAACTATAACTATGGATTCATCAACGATTTAAAGTTTAAGTTTTAAACTTACATGGGCTTTTCTGTAGATGTTTTCTTTTTCTTCTATTAGCATAGAGGCTTTGAGGTTTTCTATTATGCGATAGATTATTGCATTGTTCACTGAAGATGCTTTTGCTATTTCTACAGTCCCCTTTTATCTCCATATGGTTGATGTGGCCTTTGCTTTAAAGGCTGCTAGGTAGGCTTGTTTGTAGAAGGAAGTAAAGACAGAGTTATTGGATGCATGCAGAATTAAGCGTTTATCGATGCCTTCGCAACCTTATACTCCAACAGAAAGAGTGTTTGTCTGAAAATATCGGAGTGGAAAGCTTCGAGAAGCAAGGCATCGTTAAATTTAATGAAAGGAAAGTAGTTTGTAGAGACAAGTTGCAATGAAAGATAAATTCATTCCTTAGAACTTAAGGCTTTTGCTATTCTTTCTGGAAGCTTATCTAGTTTTTCGTCCATTGACTTTGCATACTGGGCGAATAAGCCAAATCTTTCTACGACTTTATCAAACTTTTCATCTAAGCTTGATAATGATGAAGAAATTGGTTTAAGTGCTCTTTCAACAGCTGTTGGCAGCTTTATGACCTCTTCCTTTCCTCTACTTAGTTGTTCTAGCGTCAAAAAGTGGAAGTATCTGTCGATGCTAGGTATTGGAATTTTCCCCTCATACGGCTCTTCTTTTATGCTTTCAACTTTTGCCTCTTTTGGAGTTTCTGAGCTAATTTTTTGGTAGAAAGACTTAACTTTATTTTCTTCGTCGCTAACAAGCAATTCAACTTTATTTTTGTCTATGTTTCTAGCATAATTTTTCTCAACTCCACTTTCTATTGCTTTTTCCAATAAAAATAGCCTGTAACCAACACCCTGAACCTTTATTCCTTCGATTAAAACCCTTACTGAAACCACTTCTTAACCCTCATCTCTATTTAGTAATGATATCGGGATTATTTTCTTCCTCGATTAATGTTTTATCTTATTTGACAATAATATTTAAAACTTGTTTCACGGACTTCGTGTACTGATTAAGGAACTGAAAGGATTATCCAAAAATAGAATGGGGAAAAGAAACGTAAGGAAAAATTTAATTAACTGATTCTGCTGGTTTCACCATCAGCTTTAGCTTTTCTAGAATTTCTTTACCTTCCTCTGTTAGCTTGTACTTGGTCAGCTTTCTGCTTCTTTTCTGGTATTCCATTTCAACTAAGCCTACATGCTTCAAAACGCCTAGATGGTAGGCTAGAAGTGCTTTTTCAATTCCCGTTTTTCTTGCAATGTCGTTAAAGGATAGGTCTGGCTCTTCGGCTACAGTAAATAGTATGTTGAGTCTATAGTCGTTGTCAAGGATGCTGTAGGTAGTGAGCATTTTGCGCAGTTCTTCCATTTTGATCAAATAAAAATAGTTTTGACAGGTAAATAAACCTTTACCTATGCCTTGCCCAAAGCTTTAAGGAGCCTGTAACGAAGCGATAGAATCAGGATTACTGCCTCTGAATTTGGAAAGCTGCTTTTTTGCTCGTCGTCGTATGCATAGACGTGTCTGGGACCATTGCAGTAGAAGCACACAATAGTTGTATGACACACGAAAGTAGTAGCGGTAGTAGAAATTATGGAAATAAAACAACAACGATAACCATAAGGATACCAGTCTGGCTTTATGAAAGGCTTAAGAAGAAAGGAATCTTAAACATCAGCAATTTTGTTCGGAAACTTCTCGTAATGGAAATTGAAGGCGAACAAAGTAGAGAGGAGGAACTCGAATCCCAACTTGAAAACCTTAAGATAGAAATGGAAAAATTACAAAACTATCATTCAACTTTACTAAAACATGGAAGCTACGCAAAGGAATATCTTGAAAAACTTAAAGATGGAACCATGATAACACACAAACCATTCAGCTATTCAAAGCCTGGACAATTGGCTTTAAGCAAAGAGGAACAAGAACTTGTAGATGAGACAGTAAAAATTCGTGAAGAACTAGCAAAGCAATATGGTAAGAAATTAAAAGAACTGTTAACATTGAAAAGGAGCCGTTTAGAAAACGACTTGCCAAAGCGAAACCAGTCAAAATGAAGTTTCTTCTGGTGTATTGGACTATTTTTAGGCTTCTTTTTGTTTTTATGGACTAAGTGTTTACGATAACGGTTACAATCGCACAACATGTACTTTTGTTTGTCCCTCCATTCTTATTCTCTCCATTCACGAGTTTTATTCGTTTAAAACTTGTTACCCGGTAAACTTTTATCTCTGGAGTTAAATGCAGATTGCAAGGGCTATTCTGTAACATTTGGGCTATTTCTTTGGTTTATAATGCATATGGAAGTAGTTTCTAAATGGGTATTTTACACAAATAACAAACATTTCAAAAATTACCATTAAAGACCATTCTTCAATGGCCTTTATAAGCTACAATATCGTTTCTGGTCGACCATAAACAATTGCTACGGAGGTGAAAACGGAAATGGGAAAAACCAAATGTGTTAAGGATTTTAAATGTGAAATATGTGAGATGCCAGGAATGTTACAAATCTTATTAGAAACATACGTAAGGGTTAGACATTATAGAGGCCTTAAAGATGGAAAACCAATATTTGAGTATCACAGAAACCCTATGGAATATGTTAATAAAACCCTTAATGAACAAACAAAGAATTCTGACCTAAGTGGTCAAAGTAACATAGACCTAAAACTCTTAAATAATGGCTCCTTTAATGAAAATAGAGGGGCCGGTAGTCTAGCTCGGTTAGGACATCCGCTTGACGTGCGGAAGGTCACCGGTTCAAATCCGGTCCGGCCCACTTTAAAATCAGAACTTAGGCTTCGAAACCTTCCCTTTTCAGCGAAACCAAATTTTTGGTCTATGTTTTTGACTTAAAGCAAATACTCTGTTAAAACGATCCGTGTACACATAAAATTTTAGAGCATTCCCGGGTGGTTAAAGTTGTGAAAAACATATGAGGCTGATGTGGAATAGATAATAAAGTCTTGACGGCGGTGTTGGCTAAGACTTGAATCAAACCATGGGGGATGAAGCTTGCGGATAATTCTTGTTGGGTATGGTGTTGTAGGTCAATGTCTTACAAGGATCTTCATAAATCGGAGTTTAGAGCTATCTAGCCTTTACGGTTTTCGACCTAAGGTTGTGGCTGTTGTGGATAGGGGTGGGGCTGCGGTAAATCCTAGGGGTTTGGAGCTTGAGAGGGTTTTGCTGGTTAAGAGGGAAAGGGGCACTGTGGCGGCTGAAAGCAGTTTTGGAAAGCCGGAAATGTCCGCCTTCGATGTTATTGATTCTGTTGAGGCTGAAGCCTTTGTGGAGGTTTCTCCAACCAATGTTAGGGATGGGGAGCCAGGCCTGTCCCATATTAAAAGTGCGTTTAAATATGGATTGCATGTTGTAACGTCGAATAAGGGTCCTTTGGCTTTGGCTTTGCCTGTTTTAACGGAGCTGGCTGAGCATAATAATGTTTATTTCAGGTTTAGCGGTTCTGTTGGCGCTGGCACTCCAGTTTTGGAGTTTGCAAAAAGATGCCTATTCGGCGATAGGATTCTGTCTGTAAGGGGTGTGTTGAATGGAACTACAAATTTTATACTTACAGAGATGGCTGAGAGGCATTCCACTTTTGAACAGGCTCTTGAAAGGGCTAAAATGCTTGGATACGCAGAAGCTGACCCTTCAATGGACATAGATGGAGTTGACACAGCCTGCAAGCTTGTTATAATTGCAAACTGGGTTATGGGTAGAAAAGTCACTTTGAAAGATGTCAAAATCAAGGGTATAAGGGATGTAACCGTAAAAAACATAGAAGAAGCCTTCAAAGAAGAATCCACAATTAAGCTTTTAGGAACAATAGGCGAAGGATTAGAGGTAAAACCCACATGGGTTTCTAGAAAAGATCCCTTATGCGTAAGTGGAACCCTTAACGCTGTAACCTTCTTTTCAGAATTTGCAGGAGAGCAAACAATAATTGGGCGTGGTGCAGGAGGAGTTGAAACCGCCAGTGCTATATTAAGGGATTTGCTAGAAATAAAAGAGAGGTTGGCGGCTAAAGCCTGGCTTGAAGTTTAAGGGTGGAAAAATGAAAATAGTGATGAAGTTTGGAGGAACATCTATAACTGGGGGGAAAAATGCAAAAAAAGCAGCGGAGCTTATAGCATCCCATGTTCGTAAAGGCCATAGGATTGTGGCCGTTGTTTCAGCCTTAGACGGAGTGACAGAAAAACTAATAGAGGCTGCAGACAAGGCTGAGAGGAGGGATAAAAATTTTGTTAAGCCTTTCCTCGACGAACTGGTTGAGAAACACCTTAAACTCGCCGACCAAGCCGTTGAAAATTCAGCCGTGAAAGAGGAAGTTAAAAAGATAATTTTGTCAGCGGTTGATGAGCTTGAAAAGGTTTTAACAGGAATAATATATGTGGGGGAGCTTACGCCCAGATCAAGAGACTACATTTTATCCTTCGGTGAAAGACTTTCCACACCCATAATATATGGGGCTGTTAAAAGCTTAGGGGTTGAAGCCTGCTATCTGACTGGGGCTGAGGCTGGGATAATAACAGACTCAAACTTTGGAGAGGCAGCCCCCCTTATGAATGCTTCGAAACACCAAGTTAAGGAACGCCTAGAGCCGCTAATTGAAAGGGGAATAGTTCCAGTGGTTACGGGCTTTATAGCTGCAACCCAGGAGGGGATAATCACAACCCTTGGGAGGGGAGGTTCAGACTACACAGCCACAATAATAGGGGCTGCACTATCAGCAGATGAGGTTTGGATATGGACAGACGTTGACGGCCTAATGACTACAGATCCGAAAATAGTTCCATCAGCAAAAACTCTGCCTGAAATCTCCTTTGAAGAAGCCTTAGAAATGGCTGTCTACGGAGCTAAAGCAATGCATCCAAGAGCCCTAGAACCCCTAATAGGTGAGAAAACCATTGTTAGAATAAAAAACATTTTCCACCCAGAAGGCCCTGGAACAGCAATAACAGGGGAAAGGAAAATCAAACATGGAGTCACCGTTAAAGCCTTAACCCTCCTAAGAAACGTGGCATTAATAAACCTGACAGGAGCAGGAATGATAGGCACTCCAGGAACAGCTGCAAAAGTATTCGAAGTCCTTGGAAAAAACGGAATAAACATATTAATGATTTCCCAAGGAGCCTCAGAGGCCAACATCTCAATAGCCATAAGAAGAAACCTCCTGGAAAAAGCAGTAAACGCCCTAGAAGTAGCCCTTCTCGGAAGAGGACTCATAAGGGAAATAACCTACGAAGACGACGTCTGCATAATCTCAGCTGTAGGGGCAGGCATGAAAAACACCCCCGGAATAGCCTCAAAACTTTTCACCGCTGTTGCACGCAAAGGAATAAACGTCCGAATGATTGCACAAGGCTCCTCAGAACTCAACATATCATTCGTTGTAAAAGAGGCTGACGGAAAAGCCGCCATCCAAGCAATCCACGAAGAATTCAAACTAAACGAAGATTGAAGCAAAACGCTAATATTAGCTATTTACCGTCTTACTCTTGGGCCGGTAGATCAGCCTGGAATGATCGCAGCGTTGGCATCGCTGAGGTCGCGGGTTCAAATCCCGCCCGGTCCACTTAAATCAGAACCCATGTTCCTATACTTCCTTTTGTGAAAGCATTTCTTCATGCTTAAACATTGTAGAGTAATGTGCGCAATGATGACGAATACTTATGGAAAGCTCAAAAACCTTGAATAGACCTCTGAAGTTATAGAGGCTGAATTTGAATGCTTGTGGGATATTTTGGGCTTCACCTTTTCATTAAGAAGAATGGTTGCTCACGGTTTATCCAAACTATGGGGCTCAAGCCCTATCTTAAATTGGAGAGACGCTTTTCTCGAAGGGAAAACAGACACTAGGCAAGCTGAAAGGAAATCTGAAAGTAAATTAATAAACTGAAAGCTCGCAATAAGGAGTAACCTAAGCTGAAGGAATGAGCCAGAATGCCCATTGTTATAGTTAGGATTCCTAAGAAAATGACCAAAAAGTGGGTGCTGAGACATAAGAAGGATGGAATTGACTAATATAATATTTCCATATTTTTGAAATTTCAGTATCAGTTGCGGAATTTTGAATTGACGCCTGAAAACCTTCTTTTATTCACTATGCGTTTTCAGAAGCATGAAGGACAGCCTATGAAGGCGAGTTTGTGGGTGAGGGAAAGAAAAATTAATGATTTAGTGTAACTAATACTAATAAGGGCGCATGCAGAATCATTATAAAGGAAAAGGCCATGCAGAATCTAGTTGAAGCAAGGATAGATGTGAATCAGAAAATTACTAAAGGTGAAAAACTACCTGAGGAGATGATCCTCTACGCGGTGGACTCGGAACATTTTGTGATAGCAGCTAGACCCCTAAATAACTTGGAGGAGAAAGCCCTTTTAAAAATGAACGTTAAAGTGGTTAGTGAAAAAAGCACGTCATCATAATCCCACAAAAAATATACAATTTCTATCAACTTGACGAAAACGACTATACTATTATGACCTCAGAGAAAGACCCAACAACAATCATAATAGCAATCTAACAGTAAAGGATGACGACACTAAGAGTGATAAAATGTCTTCTTGCACCCCTAGGTAAGAATTTCTTTATGTCAATTTTCTCCAGCTAAATATACCCTTGCCCCAACCGTTAAACGCATAAACATCAAAGCAGTCATTGGCGCTTCGCTTCTTAGATGAAGATACTAAAATTCTCAGTCGCGAAAAATTTTGTGATGCAAGCCAAAAGCATTGAAAAAACAGGATAGCGCGGTTCCCTTATCACTATTAGCCTACTCGGCCTGATAGGGCTCACACCCAAATCTATTTCAATATTGAGAGAACAATAACTTGAAGGTGCCGAGCGATAGTCGCATAAATTTGTCTGAAAGGTTTATCACCTTCGTTCGGGCTTGATTCAACTATCCCTTGACACCCTCACCCTATAAACATAACAAGCAAAAATCTTTATTTCAAAGAAGAAGCCTAAAAAGAATTATTCCACATTTATGCGCCTATTAGAAGGGTTGTTTGAATTAGTGCAAAGGGTAAGTATCATTGCCAGCACGATAATTGAGACGATGCCGTTAAGAAGATAATCTTCCAAGCTCTCTAGTTTTGAAAAGTTTATAGTTTATTTAAGCAATTTTTAAAAACTGCCACTGGTTAAATTTCAGTTGAGAATAAACATGTATTTGACTAATGAAGAGGAAAGGATGCTTAAGGGAGACTTTGGCCGAGGAATACAAAAGGCCATGGAAATTTTAGTGGCTGTTGGTGATATTAACGAGGCTGAGAGGATGATACCAGTTAGCAGTGCGCATATGGCCGGGAACTACGGACCGTTAAGGGATGAAGGAGTGGAATGGTTGGAAGAATTTGCTGAATCCGGTGTCAGTGCCAAGGTTTTTACAACGGTGAACCCGCAAGGTTTCGATTTTGATATTCCTAGGGAAATGCAGGTTCCGGAGAAATTTAGAAAAATTCAGTTAAGAATTGATGGAGCCTTGAGAAAAATTGGGGTTAAGCTTTTTTACACTTGCCAACAGTTTCTAGTTGGCAACCTGCCTAGGAAGGGTGAGCATTTGGCTTGGGCTGCATCGGAGAGCGAAATCTTCGCCAACTCTGTTCTTGGAGCCATGACGAACAGGGAAGGCGACCACTCTGCCCTGGCAGCGGCAGTTACAGGTAAAACCCCGGAGTACGGTATGCATTTGCCTGAAAATAGGATCGCTAAGGTGCTTGTCGATGTATCTGGGCTTGATTTTGGAAGCTTAACTCAGACGGACTATGCGGCTATAGGGTACCATGTGGGTAAGATTGTTGGCGAAGATATTCCAGTGTTTGTCGGCTTGCCTAAAGATATTTCCCTTCAAAACCTTCAAGCTTTAGCCTATCCTCTTCCAGTTTCCGGCGCTGTGCCAATGTTCCATCTGGTGGGAATAACGCCGGAGGCTCCAACACTCGAGGTAGCTTTTGGAGGGGATAAACCTGAAGATAAAATATCAGTTGCAGCCTTTGATATAAGGAATGTTTATGAGGAGTGCCGCAGGACAGAGGAGGAGAAAGTTGATCTGGTAATTTTTGGCTGTCCCCACTGCACCTTGCAGGAAATAGAGGAAATCGCATTAATGCTGGAGGGAAGAAAAGTTCGTAATGGAACAAAGTTTTGGGTGTGCACCTCTAAGGCTACTAAGGCGTTTGCTGAACGTATGGGCTATGGAGATTTAATAAGAAGAGCTGGAGGTTTACTTGTGGCTGACACATGCCCTTCCGGAGGGCCATATGCCTATCTGAAGGAACAGGGAACCAACGTTGTTGTCACTAATTCCTTGAAGGCAGCTTACTATGCCTATGGCCTTTTTGGAATGGGTACTGTATTCGCCTCCACCAAAGATTGTGTGGAGGCTGCTGTTAAAGGGAGATGGGAAAAATGACTCAGAAAATAGTGTTAAAAGCCAAACCGGTATGTAAGGGTAAAGCTGAAGGGGAAGCAATGGTTACCAAAACGCCGATATCCATCACAGGAGGTCTAAACCCCTATGATGGTAAAATTGTGGAAAGGGGACACCCACTTGAAGGGAAAAGTGTTGCTGGAAAAATATTGGTTTTCCCTCACGGTAAAGGCTCAACTACCGGACCATGGCAGTTTTATGTTGCCTATAAACGTGGGAACGCTCCTAAAGCCATAATCAACGTTAAAGCAGAGGCAGTGGTTGCTGTCAGCGCCCTAATTACAAACACTCCCATGGTACATATGCTAGAGAAAAACCCCTTAGAGGTTATAGAAACAGGAGACTACGTTGTCGTCGACGCCGATAACGGAATTGTAGAAATAACCAAGCAAAACAAACATTAGATTATACACTCCTTGTTTCTGTTAGTTTTAAATAAGAAGCCATTCCAAGAATCAAGTAGCCATCATCGCAATTATCGTTACAATCGCCAGAATTGCAGTTGTTACTTGCTATCACCAACACTCCCGTTGCCAAGCCCTACTCCTGCTAATCCTACTCCGGGTCCGCCAATTAGGAAATTTTGGATGGGGTGAAGAGGTAAACAACATGGGTGTGTGCTTGGAAGGAAATTGCAGCTTGTTATTGAAGGAACTAATCGAATCAGGTAAAGTTACTCATTACTTGGGTTCTCCATTAGTAGAATTATCCATGCCATACTCAGCCATAACGTCTTCGCTTTTAATGTGGAAACACCTGAGCTGCTGGATCAGCTTTAGACTATTTATGTTTCGGCACACATGGAGCTATAATGTATCTTTAACTGAAAAACTGTGGCTTCCTTATCTTTTTCCCTCTTTTAGTAGGGGTATTTCGCCTAGGTTGAGGTCTTTATCTATTTTTATTTCTTCCAGTATCCAGGGTTTGTAGCCTTCCTTTTCTATTTTAACAGTGTATGTTTGGTCTTTTTCCAAGTTTTCTATCCAGAAATCTCCGAAAATGTCTGTTTGAGCAGTGTATTCCCTTCCAGTTTTCAGGTTTATGACTGTTACATCTGCTCCTTCTATGCATTCGTCTATTTCTGGGCTGTAAACCTCCCCTGCTAAAAATGGCTTCGGCAGGTTTAAATAGTACACTCTAGGCTTGGTTTTCGATTCAGGCTTTAAAACCTCAGCCTTCCCAATTAAATCCTTCAGCTCTTCCTCTTCCGCGAATTGTATGGCGTTGTGGGGGCAAACCTCAACGCATCTGGGAACCCTTAACTCATAAAGCTGGTCTATCCCGTCTAGAAGGTGGGCGCATCCGGTGCATTTCTGAGCAACATTCAAATCTTCATTAAAGTATATGGCGTTATAGGGGCAAGCCGTTAGGCATTCCCTGCAACCATTACATTTTTCAGGATTTATCAATACTAGGCCGTCAACCCTCTTTGTTATGGCTTCAGCCTTGCAGACTCCCATACATGGAGCATCATCACAATGCATACACAAAACTGGAATGTAGGTTACCCTAACCTTAGGAATAGTTCCCCTCTCAAACTCCTCCATTTTAAGCCAGAAATGCCCAGTATCAGGCTGAGGCTTAGCATAAGGAGTCCAGTCGTTGCCTACATGCTCATCCTTACACGCTATTTGGCAACAATAGCACCCATTACATTTGGCAACGTCTATAACGAAGGCTTTTCCCATTCTTTTTCACCCCACTACCCATGTTTCATAACATAGATTCACGTCGGGATGTAGTTTACGTTTGAATGCTTCTGGATAGGTTTTCAT
The DNA here is from genome assembly GCA_038871175.1 of Bathyarchaeia archaeon. Lineage (GTDB taxonomy): Archaea > Thermoproteota > Bathyarchaeia > Bathyarchaeales > Bathycorpusculaceae > JAVZIQ01. The sequence goes on from JAVZIQ010000003.1 coordinate 53,671, forward strand.
AAGTTCAGTGATGTCTGTTTTTTCAATTTCTACGAGGATGCCGCTGCAAACTTGGCCCACATTGTTTTTGGACATGGGTTTGTCTGGAACTATTAGGTCGATGGCTCCGCCTCTGTCTATTAGGGGGTTTATTGATATTAGGTCGGCTCTTGCTCCGTGGTGTACTTGCACGGTTCCAGCCATTATTCTCTCGGTTATGTATGCTGCGCAGAGTACTGTTCCGCGTTCGTTGTAGACTTTAACTATGTCTCCATTTTTTATTCCTCTTTTAACGGCGTCTTTTGGGTGGATCCATACTGGTTCGTACATGTAGCCGTCTGGCCCTTTTATTTTGCAGGTGGGTATTTCCCTTAGCCATGTTATGTCGTCTCCTTGTGCGTGGTGCCGCCATTTCGGATGGTTTGACTCTAGGAGCAGCGGGTATTTTTTGGCTCTTGGGTGGAGTAGGCTTTCTTGATGGGTTTCACCGTAGGGTATGTAGCGTGGAATGGGCGGCCTTTCCTCATCGTCTGGAAAGTGTTCAGCCAAGCCTGTGGATACTATTTCAAGTTTGCCTGTTGGGGTTTCAAGGCCTCTGCCTTCTGGCAGTTCGTAATACCATGTTAAGCCCGGTTTTGAGCCCCATGTTTTGCCGTGGGTTATGGCTACTTTGTTTTGAATTTGCTTCCACTCTTCCCATGTTGGATGGTCTGGGATGAATATTTTCCTTTTCTTAAATTCCTCCCAGCTTATTCCATATTTTGTGGCAGCGTAACTGGCTTCATAGAATTTTTTCATAAACTCTTCGGGTGGTGGGAAGGCTTTTTCAACGCCCATTCTCTGGGCTATTAAGCGGCATATTTCATAATCGCTTTTTGATTCTCCTATTGGCTCAATGCATTTTTCTTGGTATGCAATGGCGTTTACTGCTGTTCTGCTGGTTATTATTAAGTCTTCATGTTCGAAGATTGTCTGTGCGGGAAGTATTATGTCAGCGAATGTTGCTTCGTTTTCAAGCCAAGGTGTAACTGCGACGATGAACTCTATTTTTGGGCTTCTAAATGCTTCGAGTATTCTGCTGTTCCAGCAGGTGATGTAACAGCCGTTTGCATTCCATACCATATGTATTCCCGGATGCCCTTCCGGTGGAAAAGTGTACTTCTTAAACTGGTCCTCTCTAGGCGCGCTAATAGCCCCTGTGCCATACCAGGTTATGGGAGGGTTCAAAATGGCGTCGGCTACGAGCACTTTTGGCACAATCATGGGAGAAACCACTTCAAATGTGGATCGGGCCATGGGGTTAGTCATGTAACCTGTTGTGGTTTCTGGATATTGAGGAACTGACGCAACATTTTTTCCTATACCGCCTACTCGCATTCGTATAAATTGTCGTCCTGGTTTTCCAAGTCCCTGCATTGCTAGGCATATAACCTCCAGCCTTGCTGTTTCGTGGGAGTAGGGCCCCCTAATTTTTGGCCCGCCGAAATGCACCGCTATGGATGTTCTCTTTTTGGCCCATGTTCTAGCTAAAGCCTTTATGGTTCTGGCAGGTATCCCTGTGATTTTTTCAGCCCACTCAGGGGTTTTCGGTATTCCATCTTCTTCTCCCAACACGTATTTTCGGAATTCTTCAAAGCCTATACAATGGGTTTTAACATAATCCTTCTCGTAGGTTCCATCCTTTAACCATATATATGCAATTGCTAGGTATAATGCTCCGTCGGTGTTGGGTTTTATGGGAATCCACTTGTCTGCATGTATTGCGGCTGCAAAGTTGCAGTCGGGAGCTATGGCTATCAATTTTATACCGGCTTCCCTAAACCAGCGGCATACAACGCTGCCTATCTGTCCGGAAAATCCTGGAACGGTTGCTTCAGGATCGCAGCCTGTAAGTATAAGCACTTCCGTGTTTTCCAATACATCGTCGAAGATGGCGTCCTGATAGGCCTCTCCTGCATGGACGCCTCCTCCCATCCCCCATACATGCATGGCGCCCCAGTAATAGCCTTCCCAGCTGTCGGGATTTCTAACCTGCTGGGTGAATCCTCCAAGCTGGCGGAAAAGTTCGTGGTGAATGCCATGAGTTGTCTGGACGGATCCTCCCTGGCCGTGGCCGTCATCCTGTACAAGCACCGACCATAATCCATATTTTTCTTTTATGCGTTTTAACTCCCCTTCAATTATGTTTAGGGCTTCCTCCCACGTAATTCTAACGAATCCGCTTTTACCTCTGTTCTGGGGATTCCTATCCTCAGGGCTCCAATCCACCCTCTTCAACGGGTACTTAACCCTGTTAGGCGAATACACACGCTTTTTATAGGCTAGGCTAACCCAGTAGGGCAGAGTTTTAGCAGGCTGACTGAAAGACTTTCCGCGAGCCCTAATCTCATATAGCCTTATGCCATCGAAATGGAGAGGCTTAACCCTCAATATTTTGCCATTCTTAACATGAACCTCCAAAGGCAAAGCTGAAACTGAAATCCCGCCCAAACCATGACTCACATAACATAATTTGACTTCTTCTTCCATCATTCATCCCACAGGATCGGAAATACGTATTTCGATACTATTTTTGCTTGCTTTAAACTTAAATTTTTCCACTCTCAGAATTTTCTTGATAGACCCTTCAAATATTATCTTTCCTTTTCCACAACATGCAATAATTAGCAAGTTTAATCGCTAGACGGGTGGAATGTAGATAAAAAGACATACTCAACGCTTCAGACATCTAAAAAGCATCTATTGCTTGCTTGAATATACCTATTTTCTTTTCACAATCCCGAACGTAAAAGTAGCTTGAAAAATAGGTAAAGGTATTTATCAATTCATCTCCGCAGCCTAAGGTTAATCCTGAAAGATCCGCCCCTAACGCTTTGGTCGCAAGAGCAGCTTTTGCTTAACTCCTATGTCAGTCATTAACACCTAACAGCCATGATGGTTTCACTACTTAAATGCCATTCACTTTGTTTATCGAAACCGCAAAGGAAAGCCTAATGTTGAATATTGCAGCGTCATTTTCAAATTTTTAACATTGAAGAGAAAGCACAAATTCTTCAGGTACCGTTTTGAAAGAGCGTTTAATGCTGAAGTTTTCACAGCTGAACCGAAAAATCTTTAGTTGATCCCTTCTGACGACTCACATCACGCTGGCGGCATAGAGCAGTTTGCAACAAGTAACTAAGCAAAGAAGCGTTACATTACTTTCATCATTTATATTAGCCCGCAAATTTTATATTTATAAGGGTACGATAGACATTAATCAGGTGATACTGTTGTTAGTTTTAAATAAGAAAGCCATTACAAGAATTCAAGCAGCTGTCATCGCTGTTATTGTTATAATTGCCATAATTGCAGGTGTTGCTTACTATTTCGCAACTCTCCCGTCGCCAAGCCCTACTCCTGCTACTCCTACTCCTGCCACTCCTACTCCTGCCACTCCCACTCCTGCCACTCCCACTCCTGCCACTCCCACTCCTGCCACTCCCACTCCTGCTACTCCCACTCCTGCTACTCCTACTCCGGGTCCGCCAATCAGAATAGGCTTAATACTTCCTTTGACAGGGGCATCTGCTAGGTTAGGGAAAGAGGTTCATGATGGAGCGATGTTAGCGCTTGAGGAGATAAATGAGAAGGGCGGTATGCTCAGGAGAACAGTGGAGGTAGTAATCGAAGATGACGAGGGAAACCCTGACAAGTGCTTAAGCGCGGCTAAGAAGTTAGTTGAATTAGATAAAGTTGACTTGCTGACGGGTGTACTCCATTCGGGCAATGTTGTTGCAATAAGTGAGTATGTATCAAGTGTTGGGATACCCTACATTTCTCCCATTTCATCCGGTCCTGTGTTGGTTTATACGCAAAATCCTCAGAAATTCAGAAATTTCTTCACGATACATCCCTATTATGACGACGTTGCAAAATTGGGATTAAAGTTTCTGACAGATGTCGTAAATGCTAAGACCTATATGTATATAGGGGAGACCTTAACATTTTCTGTGAGAAGTGGCGAATTCTTAAGGGTTTTTGCTGCCGACAGAAAAATAAACTGTTTAGGCGAGATAATTATGCCTGCGGGAAGTAAGGACTTTAGTGAAGCCATAATAAAGGTAAGGGAAGCTAAACCTGACGCGGTTATTATTAATATCTTTAGCGGGGCAGAAGTAACCCTTGCGAGACAGATTTATGAAAATAGGCTGCCTGTACCATACTTTGCCATTATGGCTTCACTTTCAATGTGGGAGACAGCTGAGCTTCTAGGAGACGCCTCAGATTATTTGGCCTTCGGCACATGGAGCTGGAACGTATCTTTAACTGAAAAAACTGTGCCATTCTTTAACAAGTTTTATAAGAAGTACGGCTATCGAGCTTGCGGGCTAGAGGGGCCAGCTGGATATGACCTTATGTATTTTGTAGCAGCTGCGGTTGAGAAGGCAGGCACATTGGAGTGGAACGCCGTTATTAAAGCCTACGAAACAGTGGAAATAGTTGGGGTAAGAGGAATTACTAAAATAGACCCCTCAGACCATGGAGCCATTTACTGGGCTCCAGGGTATATAAATGGCGTATTGGCACAGTGGATGAGTCGAAAGCCTTACGTGATCTGGCCGCCTGAGATGGCTGAGAAGAGCTATCAGAAAGCGCCTTGGATGGAGTAAAATAATTCAAACTCTAAACCACCTTTTTTATCTCTCAAATTTGGCCAGTTGTTAGTTTAAGTGTCAAATGCCTAAATATGCCCTTTTCACCTGCTGATTTGCTAGTAGTTCTCTACAGCTTCCCTCTAAAACCACATTTCCAGTTTCAAGGATATACGCTCTGTCAGCTATTCTTAGAGCTGAATATGCATCTTGTTCAACAAGCAGAATTGTGGTGCCTTCTTTTCTGATTTCTTGGACACTTTTGAAAATTTTGCTTTTAACTATTGGCGACAAACCAAGGGAGGGTTCATCCAACATTAAAAGTTTAGGTTTAGCCATTAAAGCCCTTCCAATAGCCAGCATTTGTTGTTCTCCTCCGCTTAGGGTTCCAGCTCTTTGGTTTCGCCTTTCTCTTAAAACTGGAAAGAGGTCATAAACCCTATTCAAATCCTTCCTTACTTCATCTTTATCTTTGCGGAGATAGGCGCCCATTTCAAGGTTCTCTAACACTGTCATATCTGGGAAAAGCCTCCTCCTCTCTGGGCATAGGGAAATCCCGCTTTTAGTTATATTGTATGGTGAAAGTTTATGAATTTCTTTCCCCATGAAATTAATTGAGCCTTTACTAATTCTCTTCAGTCCGAAAATTGACCTTAGGAGGGTTGTTTTTCCAGCTCCATTAGGTCCCAAAACCGCTACAAGTTCTCCTTCTTTCATGCTTAAACTGACATTGTTTAAAGCTAAAGCTGCCCTGTAATGAACCGTAATGTTATCGACGCTAAGCAGAAACTTCACCTCCCAAGTAAGCTTCTATAACTCTTCTATCTTCAGTTATTTCTAATGGTTTCCCTTCAGCTATTTTTTCGCCGTCGCAAATAACAACTACCCGATGTGAAAGTTTCATTATTACCCTCATCACATGCTCAACAATCACTATTGTTAGACCCTCATCATTCAATTTCTTCACAAGCTCCATCAATTCGGAAACCTCTTCGAAGCTTAGCCCGGCGAAGGGCTCATCTAGCAAAAGCAGGCTAGGCTCAGTTGCCAAGGCCCTAGCTATTTCAAGCTTTTTTAATTCGCCATGGGGCAAATTTTTGGCCAACTCATTTTTCCTATGGTCCAATTTCATAAGCGCAATAATTTCCGCAGCCTTATCAGTTGATCTAATGCCTCTTTTCCCATACAAAGGTATAGAAACGTTGTCTATGACGCTTAGGTTGCCGAATGGATTAACAAGTTGGAATGTTCTGGCTATTCCCTGTCTAACAACTAGGTGTGGTGGAGCTCTGGTTATATCTTTTCCTTTAAAAACTATGGATCCAGCGTCAGGCTTAATAAACCCTGTTATCAAATTGAATAGTGTAGTTTTACCCGCCCCATTTGGCCCTATTAAACCTAAGATTTCGCCTTCTCCCACACTTAAATCTACATTTTTGACGGCAACAAGACCTCCGAAAGACTTTGTTAAACCCTTAACTGTTAAAACATCCAATCAATTGCCCTCTGCTACTTTGTTAAACATGTTTACGGGTAAAGTTTTTATATTTTGCGTCAAGACAATATTAACCGTTAATATTATAGCGAGGTTATAGATTGATCGCAGTAATTGTACAATTAATCATTAATGGTTTAATGTTAGGCGCCTTATATGCGCTCGCGGCGGTTGGGCTTTCATTAATTTTTGGCATAATGGATGTGGTAAATCTTGCCCATGGCTCTCTGCTTGCCATGGCTGCTTTTGTAACATACACATTGTCGAGTTGGTTTTTCAGTAACATTTTTGCAGCGGCAGCCTCTGCAATTTTCCTCGTTTTTCTAGTTGGAATGGTTATTGAAAGGGCAGGAGTTTATCCTTTTAGGGGTTCTGCCGTTCGATTGGTGGTAATTACCATTAGCGTGGGCAAAATCCTTGAACAGATTATTTACATAGTGTGGGGTCCAACTTACATAACAAGCCCAATTTATGTTTCAGGATCCTTAAACTTTCTCGGCATAACAATTAGCATCTACCGGATGATGCTCCTTGTATTAAGCGTTGTCCTAATAATGGCTTTGTGGTTTTTCATTCAGAAGTCTAAGTGGGGGAGGGCAATACGTGCTGTTGCTCAAGACGAGGAGGCTGCTTCAATTTTCGGTGTTAATATTAAACGAGTACGTACACTTACCTTCGCCCTTGCCAGTGCCTTAGCTGCAGTTGCAGGCATATTTCTAAGTTCAATCTACATGTTTCATTCAGCAAGTGGATGGGAATATCTTTCAATAGCCCTGTCCATCACAATTGTGGGAGGTTTGGGCGATGTTAGAGGAGCTATACTCGCTAGCTTCATATTGGGAATAGTGGAGTCTTACATTGGGTATTATATTTCTCCACTTTGGCGTACAACGGTTTACTTTATTTTAATAATAATCATATTGACAATTAAGCCTTCAGGGCTTTCTGGACTATGGAGGGGCAGAACCTAATGTTTAAGGCAAGGTTAAAATTGAGAAGCACCGCTTTTAAACTGCTTATTCGCCTTATTCCATTAGTTATTCTTGCATTAATCCCTGCTTTTATCGAAAATGTATATTTTATTCACATCTTAATATTGTCGAATATATATGCTGTTTTGGCTTCAAGCTGGGATCTGATTTCCGGCTATACTGGTCAAGTAAGTTTAGGCCATGCCCTCTTTTTCGGAGGAGGAGCGTATATTTCAGCTTTTCTTACAATGTGGTATAATGTTCCACAACTCTTATGCCCCTTAATTGCAGGAGTTTGTATGGCTGCCTTCAGCTTGATTGTGGGAATACCCTGCTTAAGGCTTTCAGGGCCTTATCTCGCAATAACAACTTTAGCCTTCTCCCAAGCAGTAAGGTCCATAGTAATTGCCTTTCCAGATGTGACGCGGGGAGATGAAGGTATGCCTATTGCAGCTTTGGTGCTGGGGACAATCCCTAACTATTATGTTGCACTTATTCTGATGTTCGTCTTCGTAAACATAATACACTTAATTGCAAATTATTTTTATAGAATACCCTTCATTGCAATCAGGGAAAATGAAACAGCTGCAAGGGCTTCAGGAATAAACGTCACCAAATACAGGCTTCTGTCCTTTACATTAAGTGCCTTCTTCTCCGGTATCGCCGGAAGCTTTTACGCCTACTACATGATGGCGATAACTCCAGAAGGATTATCCATAGACACATCTTTTATGCCGCTTACAATGACCATAGTTGGCGGAATGGGAACGATAGTAGGCCCAGTAATTGGAGCTTACATCCTTGTTTTCTTAACTGAGATGCTCCGCGTTTTCATCTATAGAATACGCATCCTCATATACGCCTCATTAACCGTCATATTCATAATGCTATTGCCTGGCGGAATCCTTAAAGCCTTAAGGAGTATAGCCAAAATTCGAAAATCCCACGTTAGTAAAATTGATGTTTCTCCGACAAAATAGTGCTTGTCGCCAAAATGTTTGTCTAAAACTTCAAATGTAGAAAGAGGCTTAAAGCTTAAAATCCTAAACCTGAAAAGTTGAAATTTAGACATTTAAAAGTTGAAATAGATACTGGTAGACTATGAGATAGGCTTGCATGGAATTCTAAAGGCTTTAGACGTAACTGTCGATGTTTTGTTTTGACTTTAAAAGTGTGCTTTTGAGCCCCTTTTTAGAAATAGTTTGGCGCTTCGCCATCTGTCTTTGGCTATTTGGATGTTTCCATATACGCTTCCGTGAAGTGAATAGAAAATGTAGCATAAGTATGTGCATTTTTTGCATTGGCTGTAGGTTTTTCTTAAGGCGTTGAGTTTGGGGGTTTTCCAAATTTTGGGAAGTTCAAATATTGAGGCTACTGGTTGGTGGAGGTGGCATCCTGAAACTTCTCCTTTGTGGTTTATTATGAAGAAGTTCTTCATGGCTCGGCATTTCCATGTTCTTTTGTTTTTTAGGTATAGGTTTTTAACAGCCTCTAAAACCTTGGTTGTTATTAGAATGTTGCTGTTTTTTCTTTTCATTTCCATTATGGATTCGCAGAGCTTAACCATGGCATCATTATCTCTTATTATGAAGGCGTCATCTATTTTTCCAATTTCGAAGAGGGGGTTATGAGCTGAGTTTGGTATGTCGTAAGAGTATAGGCTGTACCATATTGGTATGTCCTTTTCCAGGAAATATTTTGTAAGGTCGACAATTTCGTTGAGGTTTATTTGTGAAATTGTTGGTGTTACTGCCACGTTAACTCCTTCTTTTTGGAGTTTTTCAACGGATTCAAGGGCTTTTTTCAATGAGCCTCTTACACCTTTTATATAATCGTTTTTTTCAGGTTTCAGGCTGTCAATGGATATTGCAACGAAGTCTGCTTTTCTTAAGGCTTCAACCTTTGAGCCGGCTATGCTGCCATTGTCATAAACTGTTGTTATGAAGAAGCGGGAAGCATACCCTATTATTTCTTCTATGTCCGGCCTTAAGAGGGGGTTTCCTCCTGAAAGGACAATTTCTAAAACTCCAATTTTTCTAAGAGCATCCAATCCCTGCTTTATCTCACATGTTGAAAGCTCCTCTTCATCCTGCATGCGCCAAACATTGCATCCTAAACAACGGTAGTTGCACCTTCTGGTTATCATCCATTGGACATGGTAAGGCCTGTTTGGAGTTAAAGCTCTAAAGGCAATGCTTAAAGCTTTTTTAGGGGGCAGAGATGCCAAATGTCCACCTGCTTTAACTTTTCTGTTTTAAATATGCTGCTGAAGGCTGATATAGGCTTTATAGGCTTATACTGGCTGGATAAATTTTAAAGGCATTAGAGTAATAACTGAATCCTGGGAAAGCCTTAATTCCATTTTGAAATGGATTCTTAACTCTGGCATGTAAGGCGGCACCTGAAATGTGTGGTGAAAAGGTAGACGTCGTCGTTCTCACGAAAAACAGCGAAAGGCTTCTGGAGAGATGTTTAAACTCGGTTTATGAAAATGTCCCAGTTAACCGCCTAATAATTGTAGACGGATACTCCACTGATTCAACCCTGCAAATCGTTGAAGAGCTCCGTAAAAAACATGGAAACGTCTTTTTGATAATGGATAGAGGAACCCGAGGAAGTGCAAGGATGAAAGGGATGGGAAAGGTTGAAACTGAATGGTTTGCCTTCGTGGACAGCGACGTAGTTCTATGTGATGAATGGTATGAAAAGGCAATAAAACATGTGAAGCCCGACACAGGAGCAGTTTGGGGCATAGAAATATGGGAGGGAATTTCGAATAAGGCCGTTTTAAAGCTTTTTTTGAAAGTTACGAGAAAAATTTTCGAGTTGAGGGGTGGAACCCACGATTTGCTTGTAAGATATGAGGCTGTTAAAGGCATAAGGATTCCTGAAAACCTGCATGTCTTTGAAGACTCCTATATTAAAGAGTGGATTGAGAAAAGGGGTTATAGGGTTATAGCCGCCTACGATCCGTACTGCATACATTATAGGCCTAAGGAAGCCTGGACAATAAAAGGAAGTATAAAAATACTTGTTGAAAACCTCCGTTTTTGCAGTTTCTGGAAGCTTCCAAAATTCCTCGTCGCCTACGCCTTTTATACAGCATATGTAATTTACAGAAGTCTATCTGTAAAATAGCTGAATGATAAAATGTTATGTAGATTTTGAATGCATTTCAAAGAGAAACCGTAAATTTTACATGATAAGCAAATTGTTGAAAATAGTGATGGGAATAGGGCCTTTTATTTACGGTTGC